>CAVOCR010000481.1:0-2841 GCA_963694245.1 Myxococcota bacterium | reverse complement strand
AGGCCCAGCGGAGGTCCCGGGGCCCCTCCCGCAACTGTGCGCCCGCCAGAAGACGCTCCTCATGTTCCTTGCCGAGGAGGTGCCGGGATACCCCGTCACAGACGGTTTCAATGTAGGCCTTGGGCTCCATTCCGGGGATCTCAATGGTGTCGGAGGTCTGAAAACGGAACGTCTTGCGCGTGAAATACGGAAAAGCCTCGTTCAAATATCGGACCTGCCGCATGGCCTTTCGCATCCGCTGCATCTTCTTCCGCTTCCCACCCATGAGCATGAAGACGCTCGCGATGTCGACAGGACCCTGATGGTTCACCCAGTCGCGAAGTTTGAAGAACCAACCTCCTTCACTGACCACCGGAACTCCCGGCACACCGAGCGCTGGATTGCGTCGGAAGTAGTCTGTGAAGGCGTTGACACACGCGTCGATTCGGAGACCGCGATCCACACCCGCCACCGCATGACGGATGACCACCTCGTCGCCTTTCCGAACATGACGGAAGGCGGTATCGGCAATGCGTTCCGCGACAGCATCGCAGGGCACCACATCGAGTACGCAGTTGCGATTCGCCGCGAGTGCTCGCATCAGACCGAGGCCAATGAGCACGACAAACCCGGCGAATGCCGCCTTGCTGTCGATCCAGCCCGGCACGGGATGCATCCACGTCGCGGAGACAATGCTCGGGCGTACGATGGAGAGACGAACCGTCCCTGCATTCTGGGCCAGAAGATGCTCCGCGATGCACTTCGTGAGCGTGTAGGTATTCGGGTGCCCCGTCGCCGCCAGCAGCTCCGCCTGATCCGCGGTGCCTGCGAGGATCTCCTCATACACCTCAGCGGGATCGAAGGGCAGATCCACCAGCTCTTCCACCACCGGTACGCGGTCCCCGGGATGCGGCCGCACATACGCGGTCGAAACGGAAACCATGTTCTGCAATCGCACGCACTCGCGGGCGAACCCAAGCACGTTCAACGCGCTGCTGATGTTCTGCGAGGCCGCTTCATTCAGGGGGAGATCGAACTCAATTGAGGCCGCGCAATGCACGACATGGGTGATGGTCTGCTGGAGCTTTGGACGAAGGTCGTGGGGGATCCCACAGTCTTCTGCGGTCAATTCACCGGGGACGACCTCCACACGATCGGCCCAGCCCTCTTCGAGTTTCGCGAAACACGGCGAGACGACGAGTTCCTCATCGAATCGCGTCTGGGGCTCCGCCCCCTTTCGCCCCGTCCGAATCAGGACATGCACGCGCTCAATCCCGAGTTCCTCGCGTTGCCGCATGAGATTCTCGAGGACTACCTTTCCGACGAAGCCCGTGGCACCCGTCAGAAACACGACCGATTTGCGTCCAATCGCGTCCATCATGCTGCTTCCCCCACCTTCTTGGCCTTGCCCACATCCGACGACGGAGCAGGAGGAAGATTGCCCACACCAAAGACGTTGTTGGGGTCAATGGCATCCTTCGCGTCTCGATTCCAGTCCATCGCCGTTTGACTCATGATCTGAGAGAGAAAACGCTGGCGCAGCTTTCCAACACCGTGATGATGCGAAAGCGAACCTCCGGACTTCAGGATTTCTTCGCGCGCGGCTGTTTCCACCTCGATGAACTTGTCGATGGGGTTCTCGACCCCCTCGCTTCCCAGGCCGAGATAGAAGTACACGCAGGCACCGGTATCGTAGATCTGGGTCACGCGGCAGGTGATGAACGGGACACCGGGAAGCCCGCGGCGTACGTGCTCTTCCAGGACGCGGCGCTTCACATTGGCGCACAGCGTCGTGAGGTCACTCCACGCGACCGACGTCTCGAACGACTCACCCATGACCCTGAGCTTGTACACAAAGTCCCGGATGTACGCGATGCTGAAGGTCAGTTGATACCCACGCCGACCGTTTTCGCTGCCCGCAGGCATTCCGTCGTGGACCTTCGCAAGACGTGCAACGGTCCGTTCCTGACTCTGGACCTCGTCCTCGCCGCCTTCGTACACAATCGTGCACGCCACCATCTCGTCGGGTTGGAATCCCTTCACGCGCATCACGAAGAGCTTTTCAAGCTTGCTCTTCCAGGCGTGAAATCCGCTCGATGCCGGCTTCAGCGCCATGCTGAACTGAAACTGGAGGTTGTCGACGAGACGTACGCTGGCCGGCCACTGTCCGGATTGCGCCAGGTCGTACATGAAGCGGACGCCGTGCTCGAAGCTCGGGAAGAGGACGGACCCATAGCGCTGCACTTCCGGCAGGGGGAAGAGCTTCACCACCGCCGAGGTGATGATGCCGAGATTGCCTTCCGATCCAAAGAGCCATTGCCGGGGATCTGCGCCGGTCGACTCCCGAGGAGACACGCCAAAACGCTCGAGAGTGCCTTTCACGGTCACGGCCCGGACATCCATCACGATGTCCTCGATGTTGCCGTACCGATTCTTCTTCATCCCGCTGGCGTTCGTGGCGACCCATCCCCCGAGGGTGGAAAACTCCACGCTGTCCGGCTCGTGACCCATCGTGAACCCATGCTCCGCGAGGGAATCCATGATGTTTCTCCCCACCGCGCCGGCCTGAATGCTGGCGAGGCGATTGACGGGGTCGATCCATTCGATCCGATTCATCTGCCGCATGTCGACGCTCACGATCATGCGGGATTCATTGGTCGGACAGAGCAGGGCCTCCGTGACACACGTCCCTCCCCCGTAGGGAATGAGGACGACATCATGGGCATCCGCCGCCTGCACGAGGGCGACTACGTGCTCTTCTTCTGTCGGGTGCACCACGAGGTCGGGGACCCGCTGCAACTGTCCTTCATGAATGGCGTGAATCTCCATCATGGTGTGGCCGTGTCCATGTCGCAGCCGGCT
>CAVOCR010000480.1:0-2843 GCA_963694245.1 Myxococcota bacterium | reverse complement strand
GACACGCTCTTCCGACTCATCAACACCCCGGAGTTTCAACGACTCCGGCGCATCCGCCAGCTGGGCATGAGCTTCCTCGTGTATCACGGCGCGGAACATACCCGTTTCACGCATTCCATGGGCGTCATGCACCTGGCGCGTCTGATGCACGACCGACTCTTCCCGACCACAGGAGGCGATCGGCTCGCGCTCTCCGCCGCAGCCCTGCTCCACGACATCGGTCACGGGCCCTTCTCGCATGTCATCGAGCGAGTCAGCGGCGTCCACCATGAGAGCATCACCCTCGCCGTGATCCAGGGGGAGGGAACCGCCATCCATCGGATCCTGACCGAGGCGGACCCCACCCTTCCCGATCGCATCGTGGCGATCCTGCAAGGCACCCATCCCCTGCCTGCGCTCACCGACATCGTGAGCAGCCAGCTCGACGCCGACCGCTTGGACTACATCCTCCGGGATCGCCTCGCGACGGGAGTACGAATCGGGGACTACGACCTCGGGCGAATCCTTCAGATGCTCCGCCTTCAAGACGGACACATGGTGGTCCACGAACGCGCCCAGGAGGCCATCGAGGGTTACCTCCTTGCGCGCTTCCACATGTACACCCAGGTCTACCTTCACAAAGCCAGCCGATCCGCGGAGCAGATGCTCTCTGCCGCGATCGAACGCGTCCGATGGCTCCGATCCACAGGGTTCCGGTTCGAGTACTTCCCCGCCGATCTGCCCCTCGCCCGTCTCCTTCAAGGCGACGGACTCGAGGTCGAGGAGCATTGCTCCCTCGACGACACCGACCTCTGGCACGCGTTCAAGCACTGGGCACGCGAAGCGGATCCAGTGCTCGCGGAAATCTCCGAGGGTCTGGTGCACCGCAGACTCTACAAGACCATCCCGATCAGCGCGGAAGACCCGCGCGGAGAAGCCGGCGTGATCGCCGATGCTCAAGATGCCGTGGAAAAAGCCGGAGGCGACCCGCGATGTCATCTCCTGATTGATCGCAGCGCGGACACGGGCTATCGCCCCTATCAACCGGGACTCAAAACCCAACCCATCCGCATCCTCGATGATGCGGGCCATGTTCGGCCCATCGAACAATCAAGCGCCATCGTGGCGAGCCTTGGCGCGCATCTCCACGAGCGGACCCGGCTCTGTGTGCCGGCACGCCTCGCAGAGCAGGTTCAGCAAGTCGCAGGACCCGCGAGCGCTCCGCGCCTGATGTGAATCAAGGAGAGGTGAAGTCGAAGGCCATCACGCCTTTGCCCCTGGGCTCCAGCGTCACGTCACGACTCAACACCCCATGCACCTCATGCCAGGCCTCGACGCGATACTCGCCAGGAGGCAGGCCTTCAAAGGAGAACGAACCGTCCGCCCCCGTCACTGCAAAGAAGGGATGGTCCGACACGCCAATGAACCCACTCATCCAGGGATGGACGTCGCACCGCGTCGTGACCATCGCCTGGGCCTTGCGGAAGCGTCGAACCTTGGGTTTGGCGCCTGCGCTCATGTTGAGATTGTAGTTGCGATTCTTCTTCGTGCGGATGTTCACATTGTGCATCAGGGGATCGCTGTTGAGAAACCGAACCTCCTGGCCCGTTCGAGCCCCTGAGACGCGGGGGACGTACAGACAGTTTTTCTGGTCCACGTCCACCGGAGACTCAGGAGCCTCCGGAACCGCCCAGCCGTCCAGCCCCGAACGGATCCAGACGAACACGTCCTTCAACTTCCCGTCCGTCACCTGAACCGTCTGCAAGGAGACGGTTCCTTTCCCACACCCGCTCTTCAGGACGAATTCCCGAGGCGCGGGGATCTCGCCCTTGTACAGCACCACTCCCTGAATCACTCCCGCGGTGGCGGGATCAATCGGCTTTCCTTTCGGGGTCTCGTCCCCGGCATCCGCGGCCATCTCGACCGCCTCCTCACTCCCCTCTCCCTCGCCAAATCCGGCGCTGAGCCAGAGGTAGGACCCAATCGCCAGCACCGCAGCCGTGACCGCCAGTCGGCTCACATGGCCCGGGGTGTTGAAGAGGTGCCGAACCGACGCCCCCGCGATCATGAGCAGGATCAGGACAAGCCAGTTCTCCGCATGTCCGTAGGTCCCGGGAAAATGATTGCTGACCATGATGAACACGACCGGAAGCGTCATGTAGTTGTTGTGGCGCGAGCGCTCCTTCGCACGCTTCGCGAGCGTCGGATCCGGACTCCCACCGCTCTCCGTGGCCGCGATCAGCGAACGCTGTGCGGGGAGGATCCGAACCCAGACATTGGCGGCCATGCACGTGCCCATGGTCGCGCCCACATGCAGGAAGGCCGCTCGACCGCTCAGGAACTCCGTGAGGAAGTACACGACACCAAAGAGCAGAAGGACGGTCAGCGCTTCCGCCAGATTGCCCATTTTCGCGATCGGCGAAATCCAGAGCAGATCATAGAGAAGCCAGACGCCCACCAAGGTCCCAAGGCCCAGTCCAATCGCCGCATTTGTCGACAGATCCGACACGGTCGGGTCGGTCATCAGGACGCCGCCGCCCATGTAGTAGACGACCGCGAGCAGAAATACGCCGCTGATCCATGTGAAGGCCGCTTCCCATTTGAACCAGTGCAGGGTCTCCGGCATTTGATCCGGCACAAGCTGCTGCTTCACAACCTGATAGAAGCCCCCGCTATGGACCATCCAGAGTTCGCCCTCGACGCGCTTCCCGTCCTCCTGAACCAAAGGCCGCTCGAGGCGGAGGTCCAGCCAGTTGAAGTAGAAGGAGCTCCCGATCCATGCGATGCCCGTGATGACGTGCAGCCATCGAAAGAACAACTCGAGCCATTCCATCACGAGCCCTTCCATTCAGACGCCTCCCTGC
>CAVOCR010000479.1:0-2843 GCA_963694245.1 Myxococcota bacterium | reverse complement strand
GAAACCGGAGAGATTCTTCCGGAATACCGGGACGACTACGATCTGCGGAAAAATCAGTGATCGCCCTTCACTGACGGAAAGCCTGCCATTTCTGAAGAACCGCCGCTCGCCCCATGGCCTCCAACCGGGCCATGTTCTCGGCGGGAATTCCCGCAGCATCGCTGTGATTCGCCACCGCCTCTTCGACATCCGCCTCCCGGAGGAGATGAAAAATCGGATGAGGCGCGCGATTCGTAAAATGACTCACGGCATCGGGTTCCTCCCCGGCGAACAGGTAGTCCGGATGAAACGTGGCCACCTGCAGGACGCCGTCCGCGCCCCCCTCGGCCAACAAGGCCTGCAGCGTCTCCAGCGCATCGAGAAACGCATGAAAGTCCTGGAGCGCATGGGGAACGATCACCAGGGTCGTCGCCACTTCTTCTGACGAGGTGTCCAGAAGCTGCACCGCTTCTGCGAGAGTGTCACGCACTGCGACTTCTCCGTCCCTCGCCTCCGACACCGTGAAACGAATCCGTCCTGCGGAGCGGACAGGCTGGGCGAACGGACAGAGTTGAAGACCAATCACGGCCTCATCCAACCAGCGCTGGACCCGGACCACAGGATCGCTCATGCGACTTCCTCGATGCCGTGAACGGTCACGCCCTCAAACGAGGCCACATAGTCCACGCCAAATGCGGTGGCCGGTGTATGGGCCCCCGGACTCACCTCCGCGATCCGCAACACGCTCGCGACCGCTCCCTGCGCCGTGAAGCGATAGCCCTCTGGTGTCGTGAGGGTCCCTTCGACTGCCTTTCCCGCCGCGTTCACAGCGCGACCCCAGACCTCCGCCCTGCCCTTCTCCCGCATCTCCAGGTCGGGCCCAGGAGGCTGACGTGCGATCCAGGATTTCATCATGCGCTGGAGAGGAGCGGTCCCCAGCAGCTTCTTGAACGGATTGGACCAGCGCATCGCGCGAATCGCCGACTTCGGGAATGCCGCCCACGTGCGAATGTTGGGGATCCCGGTGGTGCGATATGCCGTCGCGAGATCGCCCCACGGAATGGTGACGACCGTCCGCGTGTGGTCGTGAAAGGACACCTCGCGGCTCTTCCAGCCAGAGGAGACTCCCTTGAACTCCCCATCCTCGCGGATCCAGCCTCCATGAGCCATGCCCTCGACAGACGTGCGCATCGTCCCCTGACTCACGGCGCCCAGCCCCGCGAACGCGAGATCGAGCTCCACCGCGTCTGGGAGCGCCCGGTGCAGCATCGCGGCCATGCCGTCTGTGGGAATCACGTCGAACCCCACGCCCGGGAGCAGGACGACGCCCGCGTCGACGGCCTTGTCGTGGGCCTTGAAGACCCCGTTGAAGACCGCGATCTCTCCCGTGATGTCGAGGTAATGGGTCCGAGTGGCGAGGCAGGCCTTCACCATCGGTCGCGACGTGTGGGAGAAGGGACCCGCAGCGTGCACCACCGCGTCCACGTTCTCCAGCGCCGCGGCCAACGCCTCCGCGTCGTCGAGCCCCACGGCGACGTGCTCGAGTCCGAGTTCCTCCGCGAGCGGCGCGAGCTTCCCGGCACTGCGTCCCGCGAGCACGGGCTTTTCGCCCTTGTCGACTGCAAGACGCGCGATCAATTCACCCGTGTATCCATAGGCGCCATAAATCATCCACCGGAGAGCCATTCCCTCACCTCCTCCCCAATCCAATGGGGCGCGGAAGATACCACAGTTGCGCTGACGGGAAAGCCTGGAATACTGTGCGCCAGCCACGCCGGAACCCGGCTGAATGAAACGCCCTCCCCTGCGCGTGGCCGAGGACAATCATGGCTCTATCCTGTGGCATCGTCGGACTCCCCAATGTGGGCAAGTCCACCATCTTCAACGCGCTGACCAACGCGGGCGCGGAGAGCGCGAACTACCCCTTCTGCACCATCGACCCGAACGTGGGCATCGTGCCGCTTCGAGACCCCCGCCTGGAACGTATCGCGGGCATCGTCCAGGCGAAGACGACGATCTATTCCACCGTGGAGTTCGTCGACATCGCGGGACTGGTCAAAGGAGCGAGCAAGGGCGAGGGGCTCGGAAACAAATTCCTCGCGAACATTCGCGAAACCGACGCGATCGCCCACGTAGTTCGCTGCTTCGATGACGACAACATCATCCATGTGGAGGGTTCGATCGACCCGATTCGCGACGCGGAGATCATCTCGACGGAGCTGATGATCGCGGATATCGAAGCGCTGGATCGCCGCCACCATAAAGAGGCGAAGGTGGCCCGCGGAGGCGACAAGGACGCGAAAGCCCTTGTGGACCTGATCGAGCGCTTCCAGGCTGCACTGAACGAGGGACTCCCGGCCCGGACGGTCGAAATCACACGGGAGGAGGAGCCGTTCGCGAAGATTCTGCACCTCATCACGCAGAAGCCCCTCCTCTTCGTCGCAAATACCGCGGAACCGACCGAGGAGAACGCGTACGTGGAGAAGGTGCGCGCCCTCGCCGCCAGCGAGAACGCGGAAATGGTGATCCTCTCCGGCAAGATGGAAGCCGAGATCATGGAAATCGAGGAGGAGGAGGAGCGCACGATGTTCCTGGAAGAGCTGGGGCTGTCGGAGACGGGGCTCGATCGCCTCTCCAAAGCAGCGTTCGACCTCCTGGCGATGCAGACCTACTTCACGGCAGGCGAGAAGGAGGCCCGCGCCTGGAACATCCGCAAAGGATGGAAAGCTCCCCAGGCCGCCGGTGTCATCCATACGGATTTTGAGAAAGGCTTCATCAAGGCCGAGATCTACTCCTGCGAGGACCTGTTTGCCGGGGGGAGCGAGTCCGCGCTCAAGAGCGCAGGAAAGATGCGGCTCGAGGGC
>CAVOCR010000478.1:0-2846 GCA_963694245.1 Myxococcota bacterium | reverse complement strand
CTCATGACGGCGCCGATCGGTGCTGAATTGACCGGACCGTGCTTCCATCCCTCCGGCAGGTCCTTGTTCCTTTCGGTTCAACATCCTGGCGAGGGGCGGACGTCGACGTTTGCGAATCCCACCACGCGTTGGCCCGACTTCAAGCCGGGCGTTCCGCCGCGTCCCGGAGTGGTCGTCGTGTCTCGGAAGGATGGAGGACTGCTCTCGGAGTGAGGACGCTCGCTCGGGAGAGGCCTATTGTCTCTCGCCGGTGACAATCCAATACAGGGAGCAGGGCAGCTCGATTCCGAGGAGCTCCGTCGTGTACACGTCCGTGTCGGTGCCTTCAAAGGTGGTGGGAGACGTGAAGACCACGTCGAGGGTCTCCTCATGATCGATGTCGGGAATCAGCGGCGGGGTGCCTTGCTGAGACCAGTAGGCGATCATCTGGAGGTTCTTGCCCTCGAGGGTTCCGGTGAAATTCACGTCGAATTCGAGGACGTCGATGTGCCCGGTGGCAGTCGATCCGTTCACAACGAGTTCAAGATACTGGGGCGGGAAGGTCGCCTGCTCTCCCGCACATCCCGCCTTGGAGTTGGGGAGCGCTTCGAGCTTCCAGACCCCGTCGTAGAAGGGTTTCACGCAGGCGTCATTCAAACAGAACTGCTCCTCCTCGCACGCCTTTGCGACGCTCTCGGTCTCCCCGCAGGAGTCGAACCACCAGAGGTCGTCGTTGTGGCATTCCTGGGTCGCATGCGGGGTGCATGCAGAGATGCAGGTGCCGGCGACGCAGGATGTCCCGGTGGGGCAGGCGGCGATGAGAGTGCCCTGTTCTCCGCAGGAGTCGAACCAGTAGAGCCCGTCGCCTCCGGGGGAGCATTGCGAGACCGCATTGGCCTCGCATCCGATACAGGACGCGTTCTCGCACGTCTGAGGGGACACGCAGGTTTCCACGACGGCTCCCTTTGCGCCGCAGGAGTCGAACCACACGATCGCGTCGCCATCGCACCCCTGGAAGTTCTCGGGTGTGCAGTCGTCGCTGTCCGTTTCGTCTCCTGAAGGGGTGCCATTCCCGTCGGAGTCCTCCTCCGTGACGTCGCCGTCTCCGCCGTCCGGGAGAACCGACCCACACGCGCACGCTCCGTAGCCGGCCCCATCCTCGAGGCAGGACTGGACGCCTGTGCTCGTGTCCTCGCAGAGGCAGAGATTCGTCTCGCCTGGTACGCATGGAGACGGCAGAGGGGTTGAGCAGCCGGTGGCAATGAGGAGCAGGAACGCGTATGTAGGGCGCATGATCTCTTCCGTCGTGATGGGGTTCGGCGTTGACTCTTATCAAAGAGGTCGAATGACTCCAATCACAATCGACCGTCCAGTCGAGCACCTCCAGCATCGGCCGCGACGGGGTCTCCTGCGTTGGGGATTACCCATTGGCGATTGAGACGAAAACGCGCACAATGCCTCCGACGCATCAGGAGCGGAACGAAGTCCAACGAAGGACTTCCGAATCGAGCGCCCTACGGGTGTTGGCCAGCGGGTCATTCAGGGGAGATGAGGATGGGAGATTCGAGAGCGACGAGGGCCCATTGGGGCCACATGATGTGGATTGTCCTGGCGTGTCTGCTCACGGTGGGCGGATGCCGGAAGATCAAGATGATGACGGGAATCGGAGAGACCATCGAACAGGCGGATACCGGATCGCCCGAGGCCGTTCTCCAGGACGCGATCGTGGCCGCCCAGATCGAGGACGAGGGGAAGGCGTGGCGCCAATATCGGGCATTGATTCATCCCAATGAAGTGAAGCGTACAAACCAGAAGAAGCTCTGGCGGACCGATCGCTTTGCCCGCTTTCGCAGACAGATCGACAACTACCTGCTGGATCCCAGCATCCCGAGCTTCAATCTGGTGGGGTACAAGGTTCTCGAAAGCGGTGAGCACGTCTTGCAGATTGAGAGCAACAAGAGCGAGACGGGTACGCCGTGTACCTTTGCCGAGCACGAGGGAGCCTTCTACATCAAGAGCTGCTCGCTTTAGAGCGCAGCGTCGCCTCGGGCCCTTTGGCTCCGGGAGGCCTGGCGCGATTCAACCGCAGCGCCTGGAGTCCTTCCCGACGCCTGGATCACGCCTGATCCGCCTTGGAATTCGACCCTGATTCGAGTTTCGAAGGCCTTCATTGATGAACCTTTAATTACTTTGTTTTCAATGGGTTGGGCATGGCCGTTCGGGGATATCCTGACTGGTTGGTTCACATATGAATCGTTGACACGCGCATGCGAGGCGGCCTAGGTTCCGCCGGAATCAGGGGCGCTCGATTCGTGAGAGGTTGCGGAGCGCGGCCTCGCCACACACACACGCGAATCAGTGAATGAGCGCCACGACACGGGCGCAGACGTGGGAGACCCGACATGGCATTGGAAAAGAAAGCGCGAATAGAGCCGAAGCAGATCGTCCTTCAGGAAAACGACCGCGAGCGCGGCGATGCCTGGGGATTTCACGACACGGAGTTCGTGGTCAATGAAGGGGGGGACGTTGTCCTGTCCGGAGACCGGTATGAACTCAGTGGGCAGGTGCTTCCGAATCTGCTGCCGTGGGTTCGTGACGTGATGAAGCTTCCCCTCTCCCCGACGGACCGCCAGGAATCGCGCTATCCCACGAAGGTGCCTGACGCCATCGAGTGCGCTCCTTTTCTGAAGGCGATCGCGAAGGCGTTGCCAGCCGAGACGTTGGATCGGGACTCCACGAGCCGGCTGCGACATGGACACGGCCACACCATGATGGAGATTCACGCCATTCATGAAGGACAGTTGCAGCGGGTCCCCGACCTCGTGGTGCACCCGACAGAAGAAGAGCACGTAGTCGCCCTCGTGTAG
>CAVOCR010000477.1:0-2847 GCA_963694245.1 Myxococcota bacterium | reverse complement strand
CGAAAAAAGAAGGTGATGGCAGGTCGTCAGAAATTCATTCTGAAGAATTCAAAGGGGTCGAAGACGGTCTACATCAAGGTTCCGCGCAATGGCTCGGCCTCGGAGAAATACGACCTGAGATAGCGCCATCGCGCCAGCCCCGACGGAAGGGTTGACCCCTGGGACATCCAGATGTAGTCTTCGCGGCCTCTGGGGAAACCCAGCTCCTTTGCGGGAGTAACTCAGTGGTAGAGTGCAACCTTGCCAAGGTTGACGTCGCGGGTTCAAATCCCGTCTCCCGCTCCAAGAAAAGCGCCCCGACAGGCATCCAGCCTTCGGGGCGTTTTTCGTTGCGCTGCCCAGACCGGGCTCCGCACGGATTCGGCTGAAAACGCTCCCCATCGCGCACACTCCATTCGATCGACTGCGTGCACACACCCTTCCCATTTCGAGCAAGGAATCCCAAAAACCGAAATGGTTACAATGACTTCCCTTGACCCGGGCCCTCTTCGTTTTTATCCTTTGGACAGCTTTCGAGCGGCGGACCGGTACCCCCCAGCCGATCTCCAATGCTCACTCACTCGCCCCGTCTTGAGAGAGATGGCGTCGCTCACCAACACTCCCCCCACACCCCGTCAGATCTCATCTGGCGGGGTGGTTTGCGTCGAGTTCAACGTCCAACGTACACTGCACACTGTTCTTGCCATCACACCGGGGGTGCGGATGACATCGGTCCAACAACGAGAGGAACATCTCCTGAAGATTCTTTCAGAGATGGACTCCGCGGTGGTGGCGTTTTCAGGGGGAGTGGACTCCACTTATCTCCTCGCCGTAGCCGTCGAAATCCTCGGCGAACGGTGTCTCGCGCTCACAGCAGAGTCCGAAACGCTCCCTGCCAGTGAACACCAGGAGGCGCGGGAGCTGGCCGTGGAACTGGGGGCGCGCCACGTCACGATCCGTTCCAACGAACTCGAAATTGAAGGATATCGGACCAACCCGCCGAATCGCTGCTACCACTGCAAGACAGAGCTCTACACTCTCGCTGTGGAACGAGCGCACCACATTGGATTCGAGCACGTCCTCGACGGATGCAACCTCGATGATCTCGGCGATCATCGTCCGGGTCGGATTGCCGCCGCGGAGAACGCTGTACGCAGCCCCCTCGTCGAGGCTGGACTCTCGAAAGACGACGTTCGCGCCCTCTCCCGAACCCGCGGTCTCCGGACTGCCGAGAAGGCCGCTTTTGCTTGTCTCGGGTCCCGTTTTCCCTATGGCACGGGCATCACAGCGGCTCGTCTACGCCAGATCGAAGCGTGTGAAGAAGTCCTCCGCTCCCTCCAATTCCATCAGTTTAGAGCCCGGTACCTGGGAGATGCCGTCCGAATCGAGGTCGGATTGACGGAATTGGACAGACTCCTCAGCTCTCCTGTCAGCGAGCGGGTGATCACCGGCTGCAAGGCCGCTGGCTTCGAGAAGGTACTCCTCGATCCCGAAGGCTATCGTCCCGGCCGGCTGAATGAGGCCCTCCCCCGCCACAAGCTCGTCATCCACTCTTCCCGCTCGACCTCCTGAGAATCGAAGGACATGACTTCATCATCCCACCGCTGGAGCGCATCGCGTACACAGGTCGCCATGTTTCTGGGCGCGCTCATCCTGGCGTTCACCCCGGGCTTCGACGTGCTCGGCCATTATTCCGCGCTGGCGGCGTCGCTGCTGACGAGCGCTCTTGTCGGTCCCGCTACAATTGAACTCGTCCAGCAGGCACGGCTCCACAGGACTCCACTTCCCGACGTGATTCGACGGGCACTCGGAAACGCAGTGTTTCTCGTGCTCATTGGCGCTGGTGTCCTGACGCTCAACGCGTTGCGCGTGAAGAACTGTGACCTCCCCATGGGTCTGGGATTCTGGATCCTCGGACCCGTCATCACCGCCGCGTTCTCAGCAATCATGGGAGTGATGTGCGGCACACTGCTGAGGCGCAGAGCACTCGCAATCGCGCTCTACTTCACGCTCATCGTGGTCTCCTTCGCCCTCCTCCTCGTCCATTTCCTGACCGGCCCCACGGTGACCGCCTACAGCCCCTTCTTCGGACATCTCTCGGGCGCGGTCTACGATGACGTCATCCCCATCACTCCCACCTGGCTCCTCTATCGCCTCAACAACGTCGTGCAGGCACTCTGCATGCTCGCCTTGATGCGATGGCTCGTGGAGCCCTCCTCGCTGCGATGGGACGCAACCCGTGCACGCCGGCTGGAGGGCGGATCCGCCCTCCTCTTCGGAATGCTCCTTGCCTTCTGTCTCCTGTTCCATCTGGAGCGGGGTGCCATCGGATACGAACGCTCCCACGCAGATGTTCGTGAGGCGCTCGACGGGCGTACGGAGACTCCTCATTTCATCGTTCACCATCCCACCTCTGACGAGTCGCTCTCTCGTGAAGTCCCCTGGATCGTGCACGATCTCGAATACCGGTTCGCTCAGTTGGAAACGGAACTGGGGGCCTCCCCAACACAGCTCATTCACGTACATCTCTACGGTTCCGGAGCGCGTAAACGGCGCCTGATGGGCGCAGACAAGGTCTCCATTGCCAAACCCTGGCTGGGGGAAGTCCATCTGGGCCCCACTCATCTGGGCGACCCTCTCATCAAGCATGAGCTCGCGCATGTGTTCGCCGCCGAGTTCGCACCCGGTCCTCTGCATGTGAGCGCGAGTTTCCTCTGGCTTCCCCACATGGCGTTGATTGAAGGACTCGCCAAGGCCGTGGAGGGACACCGCAGCCGCCTGGATCTTCATCAATGGTCCGCAGCCATGGACGCGCTGGACATCCTCCCCGACCTCGACAGGCTCCTGGGACCCGGTGGATATACCGGC
>CAVOCR010000476.1:0-2849 GCA_963694245.1 Myxococcota bacterium | reverse complement strand
ATACCAGTCGCAGAGGTCATCCCAGACAAATCGGTAGAGAAGCGACACCGCCTCGTTGAAGCGATGATGGTCCAGCCCATCGGTCACGTCGCGAATGGTCTCCTGAAGCCGCCCTTCGAGGAACGCGTCTTCGAGCCCGAGAACGCGGCCTTTCGCGAGAGCCTCCCGCTCCTCCGGCGGAAGCGCCGCGACCTGGGAGTCGAACCCCTCGAGGTTCTGAAGCACGAAACGGGATGCATTCCAGAGTTTGTTGCAGAAGTTCCGACCCATCTCGAACTTCGTGGTCGCGAGCTTGATGTCCTGACCTTCATTGGTCAGCATCGGGAGCGTCAAACGAACCGCGTCCACTCCCCACTCCTTGATCATCTCCAGTGGATCGATTCCATTGCCCAGGGACTTGCTCATGCGGCGTCCCTGCGCGTCGAGAATCGTCGCGTTGATGTACACATGGCTGAAGGGTTTCTCCCCCGTGAATTCATAGGCCGCCATCACCATGCGCGCCACCCAGAGGTAGATGATGTCGCGACCTGTCGCGAGGAACTGGGTCGGATGAAAGGTCTCCAGCTCCCGTGTCTTCTCCGGCCAGCCGAGAGTCGAGAACGGCCAGAGCCAACTGGACGCCCAGGTGTCCATGACGTCGGGGTCCTGTGCGACGAGCGGTTTGCCCGAGGTCGGATGCAACGCGCCCTCCGCGGGGTCTTCTCGAAGGGCCACTGCGTTACCATCCGCGTCGTACCAGACCGGGAGACGATGCCCCCACCAGAGCTGGCGACTGATGCACCAGTCCCGGACATTCTCGAGCCAGCTCAAATAGACCTTCTCCCAGCGATGCGGGATGAACTCGATCTCCTTCTCTCCGGAAGCGTTCGGCTTCACCGCCGCGATCGCGGGCTCCGCGAGCTTCTCCATGGCGACAAACCACTGCTCGGAGATCATGGGTTCGATCGGAGTCTTGGAACGATCCGAATGAGGGACGTTGTGAACATGGTCCTCGGTCTTCTCGAGAAGTCCCATCTCCTCCAGCTCCGCGACGAGCAGCTTCCGGGCCTTGAGGCGCTCCACGCCCTCAAAATGCCCGGCCTCCGCATTGAGCGTTCCGTCCTTGTTCAGGACATTGATGATGGGGAGCCGGTGGCGTGCACCGCGCTCATAATCATTGGGATCATGCCCCGGGGTCACCTTCACCGCGCCGGTTCCGAATTCCGGGTCCACCGTCTCGTCCGCGAAAATGGGGATCGACCGCCCCACAAATGGCAGCACCACGTTTTGGCCCACGAGATCCCCATGACGGGGATCCTCCGGGTGCACCGCGACGCCCGTATCTCCAAACAGGGTCTCCGGACGCGTGGTGGCCACCACCAGATGACGCCCTTCCTGCCCTTCCACGGGATAGCGCATGTACCAGAGATGTCCTCGGACCTCGGACTGCTCGATCTCATCGTCACTGACCGCGGTCTCGAGCTTGCAGTCCCAGTTGATGAGCCGCTCTCCCCGGTAGATCAGGCCCTTCTCGAAGAGTTGAACAAACGACTCCCTCACGGCGAGCGTCAATCCCTCATCCATCGTGAAACGAGTCCGCTCCCAATCACAGGAGCAGCCCAGCTTCTGGAGCTGGTGGAGGATGCGATTCCCGTACTCCTCCTTCCACTTCCAGACCTCGGCGATGAACGCCTCGCGACCCATGTCCTGACGCTTGATCCCCTGCTCGAGGAAAAGCCTCTTCTCGACCACGGCCTGCGTGGCGATGCCCGCATGATCGGTTCCCGGGAGCCAGAGCACGTCCTTTCCCTTCAAGCGCTGATATCGGGCGACGATGTCCTGCAACGTGTTGTTGAGCGCATGGCCCATGTGCAGCGCACCGGTCACGTTCGGCGGGGGAATCATGATGCAATACGGGTCCGTGGCGTCTTCCGCCTCCACATGGAACCAGCCGCCATCCATCCAGCGCTGGTACCAGCGGTCCTCGATCGTCCCGGCCTCAAATCGACTCGACATCTCGCTCATGACGCGTACTCCGTTGTCCGCTCAATCAGGCAACCCCCGAATCCGGCCGCCCATCAGCGTCCGGGATTATGCCCTGTCCCTCCGCCCAGGGAAAGAGGTCTTCCCAGAACTCCCCATGGAGTTCCGCTCCTTCGCTCCGCGCTCCCCTCTGGACCTCGCCAGACGTCCGTGTCCCGAACACTCAAAAGCCATACTGTTCGGCGGAAACAAGAGAAAAGGGGCTTCCCAAATGCATCGCGATCAGAGATGCTCATGAGCACGTTTCAAAGACGAACCCTGAGGAGGGTCCCATGAATGGTTTCACACGCCTGCGGCGGGTCATGCTCGCGCTTGTCCCCATGCTCGTGATCGCACTTGTGCTCCCTATCGCAGCGCATGCAAGCACACAGATGGACTTGATTTACCAGTTGTCTGCAGACCTTCATGAAATGGCGCGGACGAAATCGAAAAAACCCAGTAGCGAGGTTCGCGCTCGTGCGACTCGTCTCCTGATGGCGCGGACTGAACAACTCCTCAAGGCACAGGGCCTCGGCGTCGCCTTGAAGTTGTTTTCAAAGGACATTCGAGAGGAAGTGGAGGAGTTCGCGAACGACTTGCTTCGAGGCGCGAAGTTCAATCGGGGAAGTGAGAAATCTCGCCTGGAAAAGGCCAACGAGATCCTCATCGATTTGACCACCGACACCCAACTCACCAATCTCATCGCTCGATGGATGGGGACACCACCGGTGGGAGGGCTTGAATCCCCAGAGGGCGAAAAAGTCGAATGGAATCGTCCGCTCCCGCTCGAGGACGTGGAATTCACTCAACCCTCCACTTCTGGCCCCACGATCCAGGAACTCACCATC
>CAVOCR010000475.1:0-2852 GCA_963694245.1 Myxococcota bacterium | reverse complement strand
CAGAACACGTATCTTCACGCCTGGAGCCATCTCTGGGGCACGCTGACCCATGATTATTTCTGGAGTTCCAGCGGAAACACCATCCCCTACTGGCGACCCGTCACGAAGACGCTCTGGCTCCTGGAGGCCCAGTTTCTGGGGATTCGCCCAGAAGTCTTTCATGTCTTCCAATTTCTCTGGTTCGCGGCGGCCATTGGCGGAGTGATGGCGCTGATGCGTGTCCTCGGAGCCTCCCGGAGCGCATCGGCTGTGGCGGGGGGTCTCTTTGCTCTCCATCCGGCGACCTTTGAGCCCGTGTGTCTCCTGATGGCACGTTCGGATGTCATTGGGGTCGCCGCGTCGCTTTGGGCGGTCGTGTTCTGGAGACGTGCGTTGGGCGGAAACCCGCGTTCCATGCTCTGGCATGTCCTATGGCTTGTTCTGGCCCTTGGAGCGAAGGAATCTGCGGTGGTTCTCGCACCCCTCCTCACGCTGTGGGCGATGGCTCCGTCGGATGGGGAGGCGTTTCGGCGACCGCAAGCGTCCTGGGTTGTTCGGCGTGTGGGCTGGACATGGGGCATCTGTCTCGCCTGGATGGGGATTCGTGGGTGGATCCTCCAGGGAGCCGGGGGGATGGCGATCGACGTGGAGTTCTTGCGGATTGTCACGGGAATGGCCCGTTATCTTCTCGCGCTTCTTCCCTTTCAGTTCGAGACGGGCCTCTTCAATGTATCGGTCACGCACGCATGGGAACTCCTGCCGGGGTCTCTGGGACTTTTGCTGGCATTCGTGGTTTCGGGAGTGTTCGCGCTTCGTTTTCGTCAGTATTCCATCGCCGTGATGTTGTGCTGGATCCCGGCGGTGCTGGCGCCCGTGTTGCTGGTCGACCAACTCAATGTGCCGAATGTGGCGGGGAAGTTTCCTCTTGCGGATCGCTGGCTTCTACCAGCAGCAGCGGCTGCTTGCGTGGTCTGGGGATCGCTCGTGCATGGCCTGGGGCATGCCGGTGTACGGCGAGGCGTGGTGGGTCTGCTTGTCGCGTGGATGGCCATGGCCGCGGTGGTGGCGCCCATGAATCATGAATGGTTTGCTTCCGTTCCGATGCTGATGGAGAGGGAAGATGCCCAGCTCGCCTGGGTGGAGAAGCGGCATTGGACTCTGGAGGATCGTTGCCGTGCGAATGATCGTGCGATCGGTCGTGCTGCGTTGGATGGGCGCCTGGAGGATGTGCTGCGATTGGATGCCAGGGCGCCCGAGGGGTGTCACGAACAGGCGGATCCCGGCAAAAGACATTTCAATCGTCTGGGTGCGCTTGTGAAGTTGAAGCGATTTGAGGAAGCGCTCCCCCTGGCGGAGGCGCTTCTCCGGACCCCAGGGATGGACACTCGTGAGCGGCCTGCGTTGCATTATCTTGCGGGTATCACATTGGCGGCGAGTGCTCGTCCTGTGGACGCATTGAAGCGGTTCAGGGAAGCGGAGGAGCTGGGATATGTGAGCTGCGCCATGCAGCGTGAGGCGGCAGGGGTTTCCATCGCCCTCTCTGAATGGGTGGAGGCCGCACGTCGATTCGAGGCATTTCACGCGTGTGTGGAGGGGTCGGGGAGGACTCCGATTCTTCTGGATGCCGCGAGGGCCTGGCGTGCGGCGGGAGACGCGGCTTCAGCCGAGCGCGTGTTGAGGCATGCAGCGCGGCAGTCTTCTTCTCCTGCGGTGAGCGCACGAATCCAGGCGGCGCTGAAGTCGTTGAAGGCGGAAGAGGGTGTGGGAGCCGAGCAGCGCTAGAGCTGCGACCACTCGGTGATGGTGGACGTCGGGTTGTCCCGCGGTGTCATTGAGATCACGCCGGGAACGTCTCCTCCACGCATGATGTCCCGGACATCGGCGTCCGGAATCGGCGTCGGAATGCGACAATCCCCCTTCTCCAGCGCCAGGACCTTGTTCACGATGCGCTGAATGCCTTGCGCGACCGGCGAGTTCGGTGAGTAGTCGACAATGGTCTTTCGGAAGAGCTCCGCTTCACAGACCAGGGGATCCCGGGGCAGCACCTCCAGGATTTCCGTTCCAATGGAATCGGCGAATCGTTGGATGGGGCTCAAATCGGCGCTGTTGTTTCGGAGATTCACAATGAGCCCCGCGAGAGCGATGTCGTTGTCGTGAAAGCGTCGGACGGCTTCCGCGATGCGGTTGGCGGCGTAGGCAGCCATCATCTCCTCGGAGAGGACAATGCAGACACGGCTTCCGGCAGAACGACGCATTGGAGCGGCAAATCCACCGCAGACGACATCGCCCAGTACGTCATAGACCGCGACGTCATATTCATTTTCATCGACGAGATCGACATCTTCGAAGACCTCGAACGAGCGGGACACGGCGCGTCCTCCACATCCCTGGCCCGCCTCCGGACCTCCGGATTCGACACATTCAATGCCTTCGATTCCCTCCATGAGCAGATCTTCCCGCTCGAGGTCATCGGCGTCTCCAAAGACCTGGTCAATGACGGTCTTGAATTTCTTGGGATCCTTTACGAGGACCATGGAGGAGTCGTGCTTGGGGTCGCAGCCCACATGCAGGACCCGGTGTCCCATTCGAGCCATTATCAGAGAGGCGCTCGTCGAAATCGTCGACTTTCCGATGCCGCCTTTGCCATAGAACGCGATTCGTTTCATGTCTCATTCCAGTTTTGAGCCCGAAAACGGGGTACTTCCCACCAGGGGGTGGGTTTTCAAGAACACGCTAGCACAACGTTTCTGGGAGTTCCATGCTATTGGCATTCGAAGGGTCGCGTTGTTTCAGGAACGGTGGCTTCGCAGCTCAGTGCATTGGGGCCGGATCGGTCTCTCCCATGAGCCTCAAATACGTTTGGGGATTCGCTC
>CAVOCR010000474.1:0-2874 GCA_963694245.1 Myxococcota bacterium | reverse complement strand
AGGACGCGCTCGACGCCACGGATCGGGGAACCATCACCACGGAGATTGTTCCGGCGCCGGTTTTCTACTTCGCAGAGGACTACCACCAGCAGTACCTCCACAAGAATCCTGGGGGCTACTGCGGTCTGGGCGGCACGGGGGTAAGTTGTCCCACAGGCTTCGACCTGCCATGACCATCTCGGATGAGTCGGGCCCTGTGGTGCGCCGCGCCACGGTGTCCGACGTCCCTCAGATGGTCGCGTTGGCCGCCGAACGTGTCCCCGGGGAGGTCGACAGGCTCGTCGAGGACCTGACGACGCGCATCACCTCCACGGACACCTGCGCGGGGTTCGTCGTCGACGAGGGCGCAGAGGTCGTCGGGTGGGGCGTCGTGCGCCATGTGGAGCCGACGGTCGTGGACGATGAACACGCGCCCCCTGGTTGGTACTTGATGGGCGTCATCATCCGGGACGACAGGCAGCGTCGTGGTCATGGGGCCGCGCTGACCCGGGCGCGCCTCGACTGGCTCGGGACCCGGACCGACCGTGCGTACTACTTCACGGACGCCGACAACGAGGCATCACGGCGCCTGCACGCGTCCTTGGGGTTTCAGTGGGTTCGAGACGGGCTGACCCCTCGGACCCTAACCTTCGACGGGGGGCCGATGGCGCTCTACGAGCTCGACGTCACGACGTCTGCTCGCACCCCGGTCGGTTGAAGCCCGCTCTGGGATGAGCGATGTTGTGTCTGGGACCGTGGTGGTCCCACGAACCGCAAGAACGGGGGGCGTTTGCCCATTTCGCCGACTCTTGCCCATTTGGAAGCCAAGTGTAGGATATGACTTGCTTCACGGACTATCACCAGCAGTGTCTCGCCAAGAATCCGGGTGGGTGCTGCGGGCTGGGCGGAACCGGTGTGAGCTGTCCCGGCATACGATAGAACCCCCACTGGGATCTCCCGGACAGGGAGCCTCCGAACAGGTGGCTGGACGCGTACGGAGAGGGTGAATGGCTGCTGCATTCGATGTGTTGATCGAGAACGGGCGCGTCTTCGATGGGCTGGACAACCCGTCGCGTATCGCGAATGTGGGGATCCGCGACGGCAAGGTCGTCACGATCACGGACGAGCGCATCCCCCACGAGGCTGCGGACGAGGTCCTCGACGCCGAGGGCTTGTGGGTCATGCCGGGCTTCATTGATTTCCACACCCATTACGACGTCGAGGTCGAGGTGGCTCCCGAACTCTCGGAGTCCCTGCGCCACGGGGTGACGGTGGTCACCATGGGCAGCTGCTCCCTCGGCGCGTCCCTCGGAACCCCGGAGGACATCGCCGACATCTTCTGTCGGGTGGAGGCCGTACCCCGGCCGGTCGTCCTGCCGCTTCTGGAAGAGATCAAGGACTGGAACACCCTCGGCGGCTACTTCGACCATCTGGAGACTCTCCCCCTCGGCCCGCACGTCACCTCGTTCGTGGGGCACTCGAACCTTCGCATGCACGCGATGGGATTCGATCGCTCCGTCGACCCCGACGCGAAGCCGACCGCCGACGAGCTCGCGTCCATGGAGCGGCTGCTGGAGGAGGGGCTCGATGCAGGGTATCTCGGGGTGTCGATTCAGACGCTGCCCTGGGACAAGCTCGATGGCAGCCGGTTCCGAAGTCGTCCCCTTCCGAGCTACTACGCCAACTGGAGTGAGTACCGACGCCTGACGCGGATCTGTCGGCGCAGGGGAAGGAGCTTCCAGGGCGTCCCCAACATCACGACCAAGGTGAACGTGCTCCTCTTTCTCCTCGAGAGCGCGGGGATCTTCCGGCGTCCTCTGCGCACGTCGATCATCTCCTTGATGGACATTCGCTCGGATCGCTGGGTGCATAGGATCGTGCCCCTGTTCACGCGGTTCTTCAATCGCTTTCTGGGCGCGGATTTTCGGATGCAGTCTCTCCCCAACCTCTTCGATCTCTGGGCGGATGGCATCGACCTCGTGGTGTTTGAGGAGTTCGGCGCGGGGACGGAGGCGCTGCATCTCGTGGACCTCGAGCGTCGCTCGGAGCTGCTGCGGGACCCGGAGTACCGCAAGCGCTTCAAAAAGGACTGGCGCAGCTACTTCTCGCCTCGGGTCTATCACCGCGATCTCAACTACACCGAGGTGCTGGCGTGTCCGGATGAGCGGTACGTCGGCCGATCGTTCGCGGATATCGGCGCCGATGAGGGTCGAGACCCGGTCGACGTGTTTCTGGATCTGGTGGCGGAGTACGAGGAGGACCTTCGCTGGTACTCCGTCATGGCCAATGACCGCCGGAAGCCGCTGGAGTTCATCGTCAGCCATCCCGATGTCCTGATCGGGTTCTCCGATGCGGGGGCTCATCTTCGCCAGATGGCTCATTACAACTTCCCCCTTCGGCTCCTGAAGCTCGCACGCGATGCGGATCTCCGTGGGGAGCCCTTCATGACGATGGAGCGCGCGGTTCATCGCGTGACGGGAGAGCCCGCGGAGTGGTTCGACATGGACGCCGGAGTCCTCGCGGAGGGCCGTCGCGCGGACGTGGTGGTGATCGACCCGGAGCGCCTCGACGACCACCTCGAGGTGGCCCAGGAGGCGGAGATGAAGGGATTTGGCGGCCACGTACGCCTCGTGCGGCGCAACCCGGACACGGTCCGGGCAGTCTACGTGAGCGGGAAGCTGGCGGTCTCCCGTGGTGAATTGCGGCCGGAAGTGGGACAGGAGCGGGGATTTGGAACGGTGCTTCGCAACAAGGACCGTCCCGCGGCCTGACCGGGAGTCCCTCCAGAATCCATCAAAGCGGGGTCGACTCGTCCTTGATGCCCTCCACATGGCGGGCAAGGAAAGCGAACTGGTCCCTCCAGCCGGCCCGCGCCTGGGCATTGAATACAAACGC
>CAVOCR010000473.1:0-2881 GCA_963694245.1 Myxococcota bacterium | reverse complement strand
AAAACAATGTGGAAGTCCCGGAAGATGCGGAAGAGGCCCGTGAGGTGCTCGATGCCCTCCGGAAGCTCGGCCCCCTCTTCGAACATGCCGCACGAAGCCTTCGTCCTCGCAACGTGATCGCTGAGTTTCAACGCTCGGATCGCGCCGCGTTCTTTCGCAATTTCAAGGGCCAGCGGATGGAGAAGTTCAATCGCAAGAAGGTGTCCGAGATCCTGCACAAGGAAATCTTCGTCCGCGAGAACGTGTTCGCCGCGCATCTCATGATGGTGCTCTGGAACGAATTCAACCGGGAGGTCTATGCCGCGATGCGAGAGCAGGTCGAGACCATCCAGGAGAATGTCGAGGACATCGAGCGGATCGAAGACGACAATGCCACGGCGTTCTTCGAGGCCCTGCTTGAGAGCGGGCATTCGCGAGAAGACATCTACGTGTGTGTCTGCATCAATGACGTTCGATTCTCGCCCGAATGGATCGCCGCCAATCTCGCCCCTGCCACTTCGGCAGCCGCGTAATCCGGCGACCGTGACCCCGATGCGTCCCACCCTGTCTTACGGCAGCAGAGTCCTCCTGCTGATCGCCACTCTCCTGGGGGGGTGCGCGGCCCCTTCTTCTCTCGTCGTACCGACGACTCCTCACGGAGCCACGGGATCCGAGCCTTCTTCCGTCGTCGCGAAAGTCCCTGCTGAGTCCCTGGAACCGGCGGGAATTCGTGTGCTCAACCACACCCGTCACTCCCTGATCTTCCAAGCCAACGGACAGGTGCTCGGAAACCTTGAATCGGGAGGGGACACTGTCTGGACTGACATTCCAACAGGGCCTGTTCGTGTGGAAGCGCATTCGGAGGACGGCTCCCGTCAATTCGCGACGACACTGCACGTCCGCCCCGGACACGTCCCCTACTGGCATGTCGAGAGAGAGCGTTGCACCGCGGAGCTGGTCAATCTCACGGGCGAGAGCGTGCGCATCGTCCTCGGGGATCACCATGTGGAAAATCTCCCGCCCGGCGAGCGAGCGACCCTTGCCGACCTCCTCCCCGGAGTCCTGACCTGCACCGCTCAGGGGCTGACCTCCCAGCGGTCCCAGGAAGCGGTACTCACGCTGGAACCGGGAGCCATCACCCGATGGTTCATCACGCAGGAGGCGAGCACAGCGCTGATCCACAACCCCACGTCAGAAACAATGCAAGTCCGCGTCAACGACGCGGCACCTCTTTCCCTGGTGCCGGGAGGCCGCATCACCATCCAGGGCCTCCTGCCCGGGCCGACGCGATTCCACGCGGAGGGGGAAACGTCCCGGGCACGCACTCAGGTCAAACTGAACCTGGAAGAGGGAGAGATTGTCCATTGGGATGCCCGTCTCGAGGCTGTGGAACTCGTCATCTACAACGAAAGCTCGGAGACCCTGAAGCCCGCCGCGTTCCTCGGCCTCCACCATTCGACCATCCCGCCCGCCTCGGAACGCCGATTCCCCCTTCCAAGCGGGCCGAGAACGCTCTCGATGACGGGAGTGACCACCGGCACACTGCACACACAGGACCTCGCGCTTGACCCGGCGACTCGGGTGGAATGGCGTATCCCGGAACCGACCGGTTCGCTCCTTGTTCGCAATCACCGAAACGAGCGTATTCAAATTCAACTCGGCGAGCGATCACATGCCCTGATCGACGCCCAACAAGATGCCCTCATCGGGCCCCTCCCGATTGGCACCATGACCCTGGAAGCCCTCGGTCTCACGAGCCAATGGCACCAGTCCCAGCAGGTCGACGTCCAGGCGACGACGCCCCTTTCCTGGACACTCCGCCACAAACCCGCGGCCCTGCGGGTCTTCAACGAGACTCCAGAGACCGTGAACGTCTACATCGAAGGTGTGCTTCATGGGAGCCTTCTCCCGAATCAAACAGGCGATTTCGGCCCGATCCACGTCGGGGCTTCGGCCCAGAGTTCCCGATTTCACCGGGCAACCGCCATCGGACTCACCAGCAGAACATGGCACGAAGTGGACGTCACGAGTCAGGAGGGACAGACAGCGTCCTGGCATCTCCATCTCCCGGACTCACGCGTTCGCGTGCACAATCGGCGACAGGATGACGCGTCTTTGCGCATTCCCGGACGTCCACCCGTCCTTGTCCCCCCGGGAAGCAAAGTGGATGCCCTGATTCCCACCCGTCCACAGACGCTCCGCTTCAGGAATTCTGAAGGCACTCATCGAGCCCGAGTTCATCCACGCCCCGGTCAGACCCACTCCGTCGAACTCCTCCCGAGTGCAGGGACCATCGTAGTCGACAACATCACCTCGCATCCGCTCGAGATCACCTGGGGCGGGCTTTCATTGGGGGTTGTTCAGGGGGCGACACGAGCGCTTCTTCCCGACCTGCCCATTCAGGCCATCACGCTTGTGGCCTCCAATCCAGAACTCCCAGAGACCTGGCAGCTGAGACACCGGATCGTCCCCGAGGCCATCCTCTATTGGCGTATTGACCATCCTGGGTCCGATCCCACCGAATGAACTGAAACGACTCTCTGAAAAAAAAGAAAGCCCCTCCACTTCCAAAGAAGCGCAGGGGCCTCGGCCGGATCACGAGCCGTGCACGAACTACAGGAGTCAGAAGACACCCACAATGCACGGATATTGTGAATCAGCCTTAGAAAGGGATTCCCGGCCCATGGGGAAGACGGCCCGGGAATCTGGGATCTCCCAATGATGCTAAACTGCAGCATCCAGGAGATACAACCACACACGCCCTGATACAAAGCAAATGGCGTGCCAACACCGAAACCTGAATGCACATTCTCGACTCTTCATCGATGAATCCATGGCAGTCAGCGTTTCGACCGTAGTCCCATTTCCCTCTCACTTCCTCGCGAGCCTCCGTCCATGAATC
>CAVOCR010000472.1:0-2889 GCA_963694245.1 Myxococcota bacterium | reverse complement strand
CGTCGGCAGGAGGATGTTGATGAGGGGAATCTTCGCGGTCGCATACACCGCGCTCCCCTTCCCCGCGCGTACAATCACAGCCTCACCCATGTTCGGAAGCTGCTGGGGCACGTCCCAGGCCACTCCATCCACCGACCGGGTCGTCCAGCCGAGCGCCACACCCCCGGGAGCCAGTTCATGCCAGCCGACATGCACATGGCTCGGACCGAGTGTCAACGAGGGGTCCAGATGTTTCGCGCTTCCGGCGCTCTCCGTGGAGAGCAGCTGAGGGTCCGAGAAGGTCGTGCCGTCGTCCGCGCTCGTCTGAAAATAGATGCGGGGGTCCAGGTCACCGGGAGCCTTTCCCTGATAGACCACGACCAGCTGGCCGTTGAAATCAAAGAGGGCGTCCGACTGCGTGCAGTTGAGTGCCGGGGGATTGATCTGCTTGGGGACCGAGAAGACAAGCCCCCCGTCGATGCTGCAGCTCATCATCACATCCTGGTTCTGCTGCCAGATTGCACACAAGGTCGTGAGAGTCTTGCGAGCAAAGTGCGGACGATAGATGCTCGCGCCAGCCGATCCCTGATACACGAGGACATCCACCCCCAGCAAATCGGGCATCTGCGCCCGACGGAACCAGATCGAGCTGGGTCCGCTGGGCCCTCCGGGCTTCGAACGCCACAGCAGCAAGTGGTCCTCGTCATCCGCGATGACATCCCCCTCGTCGGATCCTGCCGAAGCCCCCCCTTCAATCGTCGCGACGACCGATGCCATCTGAAACCCCGTGACCTCGGGATTGCTGCGGCTCAAGAGCAGCTTGTTGCCATCGTCCACGGGGTCCTTCCCAGACCACAGAACGCTGACGCGTCCAATATCATCCACCGTCAGCGCGTGAAGCCATCCGCTTTCATACGGGGTGATCGAACTGACCGCGACCGGCTCCCCAAACCCGACCTCTTCTTCGGTTTCCTCGCCGACCTCTTCGCCAGGCTCTTCGCCGGGTTCCTCGCCAGGCTCTTCGCCGGGCTCTTCGCCGGGCTCTTCGCCAGGCTCTTCGCCGGGCTCTTCACCGGGCTCTTCGCCGGGCTCTTCGCCGGGCTCTTCGCCGACTTCCTCGCCGACTTCCTCGCCGACTTCCTCGCCCGTCCCATCGGCCGTGTCGAGCGCTGCATCCTCTCCAGTCACTGCGTCCTTGTCACCAAAGAGGCCCGTGGACTCCCCCGATTCATCAAGCGTATCGCCACCCGACGAGGTGGTCTCACCTGCATCGGAATCCGGCCCGCCATCGCCCGCGTTCCCCGTCGAGCCACACCCAACAGCCAACACGATCACGTACCAGAGGCCCACTCTCCGCAGCATCCAATTTCTCATGTCTGATCTCTCCACAGGGGTTCCCTACTCGGTTCCAAACCACTTTCGACTCAATTCCTGATAGGTGCCGTCTTCCCGCACATCGAGCAGCACATTGTTGATCTGCTCTCGCAATGGGCTTCCGCTCGGCAGCGCGAACCCATAGCTCTCCCGCTGAAACAGGGGGCCCACGGTCGTCAACATGCCCGCACCCTCTGTCGCGGCATGGTACTGCAGGACCGGCGCATCGAAGACGATCGCGTCGACCCTCTTCTCCCGAAGCATGTCATAGCATGCTTCGATGTTCTCGCAGGAACTCACCCGGGCCCCGGCACGGGTGATGAACTTCGCCGCTGTCGTTCCCGCCGGAGCGCCCACGCGCTTTCCTGGAAGATCCGCGGGACCGACGATCCCGCCGCCCAGTTTCTCCACCGTCAGCGCAGTGGTCACGGAGGCGGTGAAATAGCTGATGAGGAAGAGGCTGATGAACATCCACAGAAGTCCTACGACCCGGCCCATGCCCCCTTTCGGCGCCTTGTCACCATAGCCCACGGTCGTGACCGTCACCGCAGCCCACCAGAAGCCATCCCAGACACCCGCCAGATATTCTGGACTGAAATCAGAATCCTCCCGTTTGCGCTCCGTCAGCCAGATGAGATGACCGCAAAACAGCAACACGACAATGAAGCCGGCCATCACCATGAAGAACTTCGCGGACAGGAACGCGGAGATGACTCCCCAGGTGTCCTCCCCGCCTCCCTCGGTGTTCACCATGATCTGGAGACCTGACTCAAAGAAAGGATGAGTGAAGTCCAGCTTGGACTCACGCTCCGCCGTGATCGTGATCCCCGCGACCCCCACGTCCACATTGGTGGCCTCCACGCTCTCCAGAAGCACCTGGAGACTCGAGGTCCCGCTCATTTCATGTTGCACGCCCAGCCGCTCTGCAATCCGGGACCAGAGGTCAATGCTGAAACCCACCCATTCGCCCTCTGCATCCAGGAACGCAAACGGCGTGAATGGTTTCGTCATCACCTTCAACGTCCTCTTCGGAGAGTCGCTCTTCCCCTCTCCAGTGGCGGCTGGCGCCTCCACTTCAGGGGCTGCCTCCACCGAAGCGATCGCGTCCCCGGACGCAGTCTCCTCTGCACCGGCCGGCGAACCCAGAAGGAGCAGTACAGCGAGAACCAGGGACGGTTTTCCGAATCCAACATGTAAAAAAGATGACATCAGGGCCCCTTGTGAAGTCCCTCGCCTGACGGCGAACGCTGGTGAATGTGTGTGACCCACTCTACGACTTCCCTGCTCTGCACTGCAAGGTTCGACCGGGGAAGCCTCAAGACCTCATTGCGGTTTGACGTCCGCTTCGTTATCGTCCCATGGCGCCCTCACCGGGCGCGCTGCCTGGGGGCAGAACACACGCTGGAGCGAGTACCATGGAGCAGACCCCCCTCACCCATTTGAATGAAGAAGATCGGATGTTCTATGACGCTCTCCTCGCGTATGCGAAAGAGCAGATTGGACCCCACGTATCGGCCATGGATGAATCCAGGACCA
>CAVOCR010000471.1:0-2905 GCA_963694245.1 Myxococcota bacterium | reverse complement strand
CTCCGCTCAAAAAAGGCCATGGCCACGGGTTGACCGACGCACGGGGACGGTTACTCTGGAATCACACAGTCCTAGGAGGTCCCATGCCCCACGATGAGCCCGATATCGTCGCGCCACCGCCCGAGGCGGAGGTGGATTGGGAAGACACCACATTGGAGATGGATGAAGACGCCTTGCTCGTCCCAGACGAGGCACTTCCCACCAACCTCTTTGTCTACGCCTTGAGTTCTCCCATGCTCTTCCCGGGGATGCTCACGCCGATCCGGGTGGAAGGCGAGCACGCCGAAATCCTCATCGACCAGGTGAAGGCCCAGAACCGCTACCTCGCGTTTCTGGCGAACAAGGACCCCGCGAGCAGTGATGGAGAAGCCGCTCAGGCGCTCCCCAGCAAGCTGGCTCGCGAGGGAGTCGCTGGACGACTCGTCCGGGTGCTGAAGATGCCCGATGGGTCCGTCACGGCCCTGGTGCAGGCGCTTTCACGGATGAAAGTCACCCGATGGGTCCGACAGACCCCCTTCCTGATCGCGCACGTCGAATATCCCGAGGACACCACCGGGGATCCCGACCGAACGGAGGCTCTCGTACGCGAGGTCCAATCCACGCTGAAAGAAGTCCTCGACATGATGCCCGGGATCCCCGAGGAATTCAGTGTCCACTTCTTCAACATCGAAGACGCCCACCGGCTGGCAGATTTCCTGGGCGCTCACTTTCCACTCAGTGCCTCCGACCGTCAGACCCTGATCTCCTGCTTCGACATCACGGAACGCCTCGAACACGTCCTCGAGTTCCTCGTCCGTGAACTGGAACTCCGGAAGGTCGGCTTCAAGATTCGGGATGAGCTCAAGGAGAAGATCGAAACCCAGCAGAAGGCCTTTCTCCTTCGTGAGCAGCTCAAGGCGATCAAGCAGGAGCTGGGCGAGGAGATGGATGAGAAGGACGCCGACCGCCACGAATATGAAGAGAAGATCGCGAATGCGAATCTGCCCGAGGAGGTCCTCGAAAAGGCGTTGAAGGAATTGAAGCGGATGGAACTCCTACCTACCGAGGCGATGGAATACCACGTCATCCGCAGTTACCTCGACTGGCTGACTGAGCTGCCATGGGATGTGGAGACCGACGACAACGTCGACCTCGATCACGCGATGCGGATTCTCGAGCAGGACCACCAGGGCCTCGCTGAGATCAAGGAGCGCATCATCGAAGTGCTCGCAGTTCGGAAACTCCGCCCCGATGCCAAGGGCCCCGTGATTTGCTTTGCGGGTCCCCCCGGTGTGGGAAAGACCTCTCTCGGAGCTTCGATTGCCCGAGCGCTTGGCCGTGAATTCTTTCGCTTCTCCCTGGGTGGAATGCGTGACGAAGCCGAGATCAAGGGCCATAGAAGGACCTACGTGGGCGCCATGCCTGGGAAGATCATTCAGGGTTTGAAGCGCGCAGGCAGCAACAACCCCGTGTTCGTCCTCGATGAAATCGACAAGCTCGGAAACGACTGGCGAGGCGATCCCTCCTCCGCGATGCTTGAAGTCCTCGACCCCAGTCAGAATCACACGTTCATGGATCATTATCTCGACGTGCCTTTTGACCTGAGCAAGGTGATGTTCATCGCCACCGCGAACAACCTCGGGACCATCCCGGCGCCCCTCCGCGACCGCATGGAGATCATCGAACTCGGCGGGTACATCGAAGAAGAGAAGGTCGAGATCGCAGCCCGCCACCTCCTGGACCGTCAACGCAAGGAGGTTGGCGTCGCCGGCGCACAGCTCCAGGTACCCCGACCGGTCCTCCGGGAGGTCGTACGGGGATGGACCCGAGAAGCGGGCGTTCGAAACCTGAACCGGGAGCTCGGCAAGATCGCCCGAAAAGCGGCGACAGCGATCGCTCGGGGGCGAACATTCGCACCCCGCATCACCGTGGCACGCCTCCCTGACCTTCTTGGACCCCGTAAGTTCACGCACGAGATGCACGATCAGTTGCGGAGGCCGGGGGTTTCCATTGGACTCGCGTGGACTCCTGTAGGCGGCGAAATTCTCTTCATTGAATGCTCTCAAATGAAGGGGAAGGGCAACGTCGTCCTGACGGGAAAACTCGGCGAGGTGATGACAGAGTCCGCACGGCTGGCCATGAGTTTTCTCCGGTCAAACGCCGAACGATTCGGCCTCGATCTCGATGCGTTGGAGACCCGCGACGTTCACGTGCACTTTCCCGCCGGCGCCATTCCCAAGGATGGCCCATCGGCCGGAACCGCCATCGCCACGGCACTCCTCAGCCTCCTCGCAGGAGAGCGCATGATCAAACCGCGTCTCGCGATGACTGGTGAGCTCACGCTCACTGGCAAGGTGCTGCCCGTCGGTGGAATCAAGGAGAAGCTCCTCGGGGCCCTGCGTGCGGGAATCACAACGGTTCTTCTGCCGCGTCAAAACGAGAGGGACCTGATCGATCTCCCCGCGTCGGCCCGGGAGAGGATGACCATCCACCTCGTGGATGATTATGAGGAAGTCCTCGCGCTCGCATTCGAGGACCCACCGACACCTCGGAAGAAGTCCAGGAGTCGGAAGAAGTGAAGCCGCTGCCCCATACGGACTCCAAGGGCGCTTCCCACATGGTGAACGTCGGGGGTCGGGACCCATCGGACCGTGCGGCCATCGCCCGGGGCGAAATCACGATGAGCCCGGACACCATTGAGACCCTCCGCGCTCACGATCTCGCCAAGGGAGACGCCCTCGCGACCGCACGCATTGCGGGGATTCAGGCCGCCAAGGAGACCTCTCGGATCATCCCCCTCTGTCATCCGATCGCGCTCACCCACGTCCATGTCGGTCTCACGCTCCTCCCCGATCGCATTCAGGTGGAGACAAGGGTCGAAAGCCGTGGCCGGACTGGAGTTGAAATGGAGGCGCTTACGGCGACC
>CAVOCR010000470.1:0-2905 GCA_963694245.1 Myxococcota bacterium | reverse complement strand
CAACGCGATCGGTCTCTTTCACGCCTTTCTCGAGGACGACGTTGCCATTCATGGCGTGGAGGCAGCAGGCGATGGGCTCGACACGGATCGTCACGCCTCCACCCTCATTGCGGGCCGTCCAGGCGTGCTGCATGGCAGCCACACCTATGTGCTTCAAGATGACGAGGGACAGACGATGGCCACCCACAGCATCAGCGCGGGTCTCGATTATCCGGGTGTGGGCCCAGAGCATGCCTGGTTGAAGGACTCCGGAAGGGTCACCTATGCCTCCGCCACGGACAAAGAGGCCCTGGAGGCCTTTCAGCTGCTCTGTCGAACAGAAGGAATCGTACCCGCGCTGGAGAGCTCTCATGCGATCGCGCACGCAGTGAAGATTGCGCGCAACCGGCCCTCGACCCATCGCATTCTGGTCAATCTCAGTGGACGAGGGGACAAGGATACGTGGACAGTCGCCACAGCGCTCGGTCGCTGGAACGAACCGAGCGGATCCGCGGGAAGCTAGCCCCTCATTCCTCCGCGGAGGCCAGTTCGTCCCGATGCAGTCGGGAAAGCGCCACATACCGCTCGGCGGATGCCGCAAGGTCCGCGATCTCCTCGGGACGGAGATCCCGCACAACTCGAGCGGGGGTACCCACCACCAGAACACGTGGCGGGATCACCATCCCCGGCGTCACCACGCTCCCCGCACCCACGATGGATTCCTCTCCCACGACCGCCCCATCAAGAACCACTGCGCGGATCCCAATCAGGCAACGGGCCTCCAGCGTGCATCCATGCAACACGGCGGCGTGCCCCACCGTCACCTCGTCGTGAATGGTCGTGGCGTGTCGCCCCGTCGTGACATGAATCATGACGAGGTCCTGGATGTTCACCCGATCCCCAATGCGAATGGGGTGCACATCCCCTCGAATGACCGTCTGGTACCAGACGCTGCAGTCCTTGCCGAGGACGGTGTCCCCGATCACGGTGGCATTGGGAGCGATGAAGGTGCCCTCCCCGATGCGCGGCGCCTTCCCCTGATGTTTCAGAAGCATGCTCATGACGGACTCAAAACCTCCGCAAGTTCCAGTTCTGCAGCCGTCTGGGCGGGCGCCCAGGCCCCCGCAAGACACCCGGCCGCGACCACGGGAATGGCCCAGAGCCAGAATCCGCTCCAATGGAAGAAGCTTCCGCTTCCATCCAGCCAGCCCCCCCGGAGAAGAAAGACATCGACTCCCTGTCCAAGAGCCCACGCAAGTACGAACCCAAGGAGACCCGCGAGAATGCCCATGCCACCCGATTGGATCAAGACAAGCCCGCGAACATGTCCGCGAGACGCGCCCAGAGCACGAAACACCCCCAGCTCCTTGCTCCGCTCAAGGACGAGCAACCGGAACACATGGGCCACATTCACGAGCCCCATGCACAGCACAAGCACGGAGATCAACTGGAACAGAAGGGTCACGATCCACAACATGCGGGACGCTTTCCGCGCCCGTTCACTTCCAGCGCTCAACGTGAGGCCCATCGCCTCCGCCTCCCGTGACACCCCGGCGACGAACTCGTTGCTTTCCGCCTGCAGGAGCACGCTATCCGGATGAACCGCCTTCTCACGGCCCCGGTATCGGGCATTCGCACGCGCCACGTAGGGCAATGGGAACGTCACTCCAAGGGCCATCGCCTTGTCGGAGAATCCTGCCACCTCGACCCAGCGTTCGACCTGCCGGTCTCCCGCTTCTCGCGTTCCGAAAAAAGAATCCCCATGCCGGATCTGAAAACGAAGGCCGAGCAGCGCTTCCGGCCCTGCCAGCGCAGGGAGCCCCAGCGCCGCGGTCCCCGCCGTGTTGAACATCTCCACCAGCGTTGGATTCACCGCCGCTGGAATGGGTCGCTCACAATGGCCCTCGACTCGTGTACGCGTTTCACTCGCACAATAGGTCCCCAGAGGACATTCCCGTTGGACTGCGCAGGGGCCCGCGCCCACCCGAGGACCACTCGCACAGAAATCGAGCAGAGAGCCCCGATCCCAGGTCACCTGAGCTTCTTCGTCAGCCGCCTTCGCACGACAGCGCAGCGCGACACAACGGGACTCCTCGGAACAGATCTGGCCTGAGGGACAGGAACGCCCTTCACCACAGGAAATCTCGGGACGCGTCCCGGTGCATCTCCCGCCTGCGCATTCCCCTGAAAGACACTCGTTCCCCGTTGTGCAGGGAATCACCTCCCCATGATCCCGGAATGCCTCCGCCCACAGCACATCCCGGCAGACGCCCTGAATGCACCGGCGGCCGAGCCCACATTCCTGGTCCTGAATGCACACGATTTCCCACGTGTCGTGGTTCTCGCCCGAAGCCCTCTTCTCTTCCCTCACCCGCATCTCACGGCGAAGCAGATCGGGCTTCATCCCATCAAAGAGCGCCTCGGTATGAACGTCCCGCCCCAGAATGCCGCGACCGCCAAACACCCGCCCCTGAAATCGCGCCTTCTGCCGGGGATGGACGCTGACCACATGGTCGATGCTCCGAAGGGATTCGAGCAGATCCCCGTCCAGCACCCTGGGGTTCGCCTCTCCCGTGACGAGGGGATGGTGCACCTCCACACGGTCGACGGGATGCATTTGATTGACGACGTTGCGCTGCAACCCGGATCCCAACGCGCTGAAGAAGGCGAAGAGACTCACCCCCACCGCAATCCCCACTCCCGCGAGGACCAGTTGTCGGGGATGCCGCACTGCATCCCGAAAGGCGAATCGAAGCCCCCGCATCACCCCTCTCCAGTGGACGCGAACCGGCCTCCACGCATGCTGAGGACACGATCGGCGCGGGCCGTCACATCTGAATCATGGGTCACCGTGATCCGGGTGAGTCCCTCGGAGGCATGCAGCTGATCAAAGAGATCGAGAATCTCACCGCTGGAGACCTCATCC
>CAVOCR010000469.1:0-2915 GCA_963694245.1 Myxococcota bacterium | reverse complement strand
TTTTGAGCCGCCGCGACGTACCGGGGCTCATTCAGCACCAGTCCTCCACGCGCAAAGGCTGAGATCATGAGCCCGGACCAGGCCGTGAGATTCTTGTCGTCGAGAATGGGCTGCTCGCGGAGCTGCCGAGCCGCATACATCTTCGCGTGCCCCTCCTTGAACCGCCTCCGAGTCTCCTCTTCGGACATTCCAAGCGTCGCGCCCACTTCGAGCAATGGACGCGTCGTATGAAGCACCGTGGTGCGATGCTCGAAATTTCCACGGGGTGTCACGTTGAAATGGGCCTTCATGAGGGACGCGGTCTGGGCATCCCCCACCGCCGCATCAATCTGTTTCGGGGTCCAGATCGCGAAGATCCCCTCCTCGCCTTCGCTATCCGCATCCGTCGCCGAATGAAACGCTCCGTCAGGAGTCGTCATGTCTCGCAGGACATAGTCCAGAGTCTGGCGCGCAATCTCTTCATATTGCGGGTCCTTCAGCGCCTGAAACGCCTCGAGATAGGTCACCACAAGCTGAGCATTGTCGTAGAGCATCTTTTCGAAATGCGGAATTCGAAAGCGCCGCTCTGTCGTGTAGCGGTGGAAGCCATGATCGACATGGTCATAGAGTCCCCCGTCCTTCATGGCATCGAGGGTCTTGACGAGAATGTCCTGCACCCCGGCATGTCCCGTTCGGCGAAAGTAGCGAAGGAGAAAGTCGAGATTCGCGGAGCGGGGAAATTTGTTCCCCTGCCCAAACCCTCCGTACTGGGCATCAAACATCCGCTCATAACGCTGGCGGGCATTGTGGAGGCCTGAGGTGTCCGGCACTTGACCGCTCCGTCCCCGCCTGGCGCTCGACGCCCGCACCTTTCGAGCCAGTTCACTGGCCTTGTTCGCGACCGCCAGTGGATCACTCGTGAATTCTGCGTGCAGCTCGCGAATCAGTGTAAGGAAGCCTTTGCGGTTGCCCCTCGCCCCATCTCTTGGGGGGAAATAGGTCCCCGCCATGAAGGGCTCCCGACTGGGCGTCAACCACACGCTCATGGGCCATCCGCCCCTCCCGGTCAACACATTCACCGCCGTCATGTAAACGCCATCGATGTCGGGGCGCTCCTCACGATCGAGCTTCACGGGGATGTAGTTCGCATTCAGGAACTCCGCGATCTCGAGATCTTCGAAGGACTCCTCCTCCATGACGTGGCACCAATGGCAGGTGGTGTAGCCGATGGAGAGAAACACGGGGCGATTCAAGGAGCGCGCAAGTTCAAACGCCTCGTCCCCCCACGCATGCCAGTTCACCGGGTTGTGTGCGTGTTGTCGGAGATAGGGGCTCTTTTCAAGGATGAGACGATTGGTAAAGAGCGCCTTCCCCTCAGGTCCAAGATGACGCGTCCGTGGCACATAGTCCTTCGGAAGCCCCTCGACCTCCTGCGCCATGCGCGTCGCAAGAACCTGAGGAAGGTCCAATGCGCCGGGTTGTGTCGCCCTCATCGCGACCTCGGGTTCCGGAGAAGTGGCCACGGAAGACACGCCACTCGCGGGTGACTGGCCCGTACCGGGGCATCCTCCGAGGAGGAGCAGCAAGCCCAGGACTGGAACCATTCCCGCGCCAATCCACATTCCTCGATTCGCATTCATCCGCGCCACCGCCTCGCCAAACCATTGATGAAAGGCCTTCCGGCCAGGCCTCCCTCCGGGTCGCTCAGGGAAGGTTCTTGACCATGTTCTCATAGGAGTCCGGACGCCGGTCCCGATAGAACTGCCACGTCTGCCGTACCTCTTCGATGAGGTCGAGGTCCAGATCCGCGATCAACAGTTCGTCGTCGAACTCGCTCGCCTTGGCGACGAACTGGCCGCGTGGATCAACGAAATAGCTGGTCCCGTAGAATCGACCGATGTTCCACGGCCCCTCTTCCCCGACCCGGTTGGATGCGGCGACATAATATCCATTCGCCACCGCGTGTGCCGGTTGCTCGAGCTCCCACAGATATTGGGAAAGTCCCGCCACGGTCGCGGACGGATTGAAGACAATCTCGGCCCCATTGAGTCCCAGCAGTCGCGCCCCTTCCGGAAAATGCCGGTCGTAGCAGATGTAGACTCCCACCTTGCCGTACGCGGTGTCGAAAACGGGGTAGCCCCCATTTCCGGGCTTGAAGAAAAACTTCTCCCAGAACCCGCTGGTCTGTGGAATGTGCTGCTTCCGATATTTCCCGAGGTACGTGCCGTCGGCGTCAATCACGGCGGCGGTGTTGTAGTAGACACCCGTCATCGCCTCCTCGTACACCGGCACCACGATGACCATGGAGTACTTTTTGGCATACTCCGCCATGAGATCGCAGGTGGGTCCCGGAACGGGTTCCGCCGCCGAGTACCATTTCCGATCCTGGGAGGGACAGAAATAGGGGCCATTGAAGATTTCCTGAAGCCCGAGGATCTGAACGCCCTTCTTCCCTGCGTCGTCGATCATCGGCAGATGCTTCTCGAGCATCGCCTTCTGAATGTCCGCAACACTCGCATCGGCATCGTTCATCGGATTGGATGCTTGAATCAGTCCACATTTCACCATGCGCGCCATGTCCGCCTCCTCACTCTAATAGGTATGTCCCGTGCGAAGAGTGCCCGTGTAATCCACGTAGCAGCTTTTCACCTCGGTAAAAAACTCGATCGCTGTCTTCCCCATCTCCCGGGCGCCAACGCCCGTCGCCTTCATTCCACCAAAGGGCACGTGAGCCTCTCCGCCCACGGTCGCCGAATTGATGTGCGTGATCCCCGTCTCCACCTCGCTCATGTAGCGAAACACCCGGTTCACATCCTGGGTGTACAAGGAACTCGAGAGGCCATATTCGACACTGTTCGCGACCTCCAGTGCTTCGTCGAGGCTTTTCACGGAAATCACCGACAACACGGGACCGAAAATCTCCTCCTGGGCAATGC
>CAVOCR010000468.1:0-2923 GCA_963694245.1 Myxococcota bacterium | reverse complement strand
GAGCCCGCAATCCATTCCACGAAGCCTCCATGAATCGACCGACAGGCCGATCCGCTCCCAAGGCGGGCGAGCACCGAGGCCTCCTCCGGAGTGGGATTCCAACCGGCAGCCCGCGAGGAAGCCAGGGCAAGCGCGGCCATTCCCGATGCGCTGCTCGCAATTCCTGCGGCCGTGGGAAAGGTGTTTCTGCTCTCGACGTGTGCCGAATGCGAAACTCCGGTCACCTGGCGAACCCGATCGAGGACACGGCGAACCCGATCCAGCCCCCCCTCGGGAACTTCGTGTCCATCCAGCAGAAGACGATCCCGGTCATTCCCGGCGGCGAAACACACGGTCGTATGCGACTCGAGACCCTCGAGCGTGACCGAAATGCTCCCGGCCTCCGGCAGATTCAAACGGGGATCCCGTTTTCCCCAGTACTTGACGAGGGCGATGTTCGCTGGAGCCGAAGCCCGCCCGATCATTGCGGTCATCTTCTCTCTCCTGCCGGCAGTCGGATGCGCATGACATGACATGCCCCGGCATCGGTCAATGACTTCGAGAGAGCCGCATCCTCGCCCTCCATGGCGAGCGCGACAACACAGCCGCCCCCCCCTGCGCCGGTGAGCTTCGCGCCAAGGGCTCCCCCCGCTCGAGCTGCTGAGACCAGCGTGTCCAGAGAATGCGTCGAAACACCGCACTCCTGGAGCCGCGCATGCGCTGTGTTCAGGGTCACTCCGAGTGCCGTGAATTCACCCGATTCCAGCGCTTCGATCGCTTTCTCCACGTCGTCATTCGTCTCGCGCAACATGCCTCGAAAGGCCTCGGGGTGTCGTGCGGCAAAGGCATGAACACGTGCGACTTCCCGCGTCGTGCTCCCCGGAACCCCGGTGTCTGCGACCACGAGGACTCCCTCACGAGCGCAGGCAATCGGACGAGGCGCCCGGTCCCTCTCAAACCGAATCAATGCCTCCAATCCCACGACGGCTGTATCCAATCCGCTCGGGTTCCCATGAACCCGCTCCTCGAGGAGGTGCGCCACCCGGTTGATCTCGGCGAATTCCACGGCGTCTGGGCGGCTCGCGGCAAGCGCCCGGACCAGGGCCATGGCAAACGCAGCGCTGCTCCCCAGTCCTGCGCCCATGGGGAGACGGGATCGAACCCGAATCCCCGGCATGAACAGACCCCACGCCTCACACGCAATCGCCAGCGCTGCAACAACCTCCTCCCGAGAGACCCCCGGCGCATCCACATCGGAAGCATCTGGAAGGAGCTGAACTTCGGTCTCCCAACCTCGGAGCGGTGCCGCCAGTGCGGGAGAGCCGTGCACGACGAAATGCTCTCCGAGAAGAATCACCTTTCCGCAGGCGCGACCACTGTTGGGAACGGGAGTGTTCATCCCCGCATCGTGTCGCTGTGGTCCTGCATTGTCCAGCGTCTCCCGAGCGCGCCGCTCTCCGCCTTCCAACGACAAGGGAACACGTGGCGGATTGCATTCAATGGAACCCCTGCTAGACTGTCCCGACACGTATGCGGGGATCCGTGTGCGGCCTCAACGAAGTCCGGGAGAACGAGATGCGCACCGCACTGCCCAAGTCCTTGATTGCTCTGCTCATGGCGTTCGCTCTCGCCCTCGTCGGCTGCTCCGATCCAGGCACCGTCACCGAAGGGGGCGAAAGCCCCGAGGACGCGACGCCTTCTGACGCAGACGTCGGCCCGGACACCAGCAACAATCCCGAATACACGGTGGGAGACTTCTGCCTGGATTCCGGAGAATGCGCGGCAGACTGGTGTGACAAGTTGAAGAGTGGCTGCGTCGAATGCTTCCTCACGTCCCATTGTCCCGACGACAAGGTCTGTTTCAACGGCGAATGCATTGACCTCGTGGAATGCGACGACACCTGCGAAGCGGGCACATGCGTGGACGGCACCTGTGTCGAATGTGAGACCAACGACGATTGCGACGGCACCTTCATCTGCGTGGAACAGGTCTGCCGTCCCCCGACACCCTCGTGTGAGGAGGACGCGGAGTGTCATCCCATTGGAGCCACATGCGACGAGACCACGGGCTCCTGCCAGGACTGCACCGACGACAGCCAGTGCCAGACGGGCGGAGAGTTCTGCAAGGAGGGCATCTGCACTCCTCTGACATGCATTCCGGGAGAGCAGAGTTGTCTGGGTAACCTGATCCAGATCTGCCGATCCGATGGACAGGGCTACTATCTTCTCCCTTGTGGGGAAGGCGAAAGCTGCGTCAAGGGAGGCTGTGTCGAGCTCGACTGTGTCCCCAACACGACGGAATGTCTCCAGCATCAGGTCAAGCAATGCACGGAGGATGGCACCCTGATCATCAAGGGGTGTGGGCCCAGCCAGGAATGTGTGAACGGCGACTGTCAGGAGATGCGCCAGCGCGTCCTCGTGATCTTCGACACCTCGGGGTCCATGAACTCCTATGCCGACAAACCCGAATACCCGAACTACTGCGCCTCTTCAGGAGACCTGAACTGCCTCCAGCCATGGCCCACGTGCGAAGCGAACGGAGACCCCTTCACGGTCGCCGGATTGTCCAAGACCGTGTTCTCCAGCTTCTTCAAGAGCGAAGATACCCAGCACGTTCACTTCGCCCTCCAGCGCTTCCCGCAGCGGACGACGGACTCCCCTCCTGTATGTGAAGGCGGGTATTATGTCGGCGACACGATCATGACGAACGACCCGGGCAACCACACGACACCTCTCGGCTCGTTCACCTGGTTCGACGCGTTCCTGAGCGAAATCGTCCTTGTCCCCTTCCCGCCCCCGAACTCTTCAAGCAACCTGCTCTCCCTCATTCACTGGCTGGACTTCAAGGAGACGTTGTTTGAAACAGACAAGGCCTGTCTGACTCCGGAAGACTGCGAAGACGGCGTGTGCATCGGACCGACCTGGGCCAGCAAGAAATGCCATA
>CAVOCR010000467.1:0-2943 GCA_963694245.1 Myxococcota bacterium | reverse complement strand
CAGAATCCCGGTGGATCCAGCGGTCACCCGGTCCATCGCGACCCTTGCGGAGAGCGATCGTTCTGTCGCCTATCTGGTCGATTCAACCTGGGAGCATGCGCTCCTGCATGTGAAGCTCGGTGGTTTTGACACCGAGCGGGCCACGGACATGGCGGCCACGCTTTCGAAGATTGGAGCGGACATCGGAGCGAGTCGCTCGGCTGTAAACCGGAGTTCGCTGTCTCCTGAGGCGGCTCGTGCCGAGTTGTCGGAGGTGGTGGCGCATCTTCAGGTGCTGTTTGAGGGGCAGGGCCGCGAGGTCGATGGGGATGTGTTGAGGTCGCGTCTGGAGGAAGCCATCCAGACGATGCGCGTCACAGCGGCGACCCTGGAAACCGATGTGCGCAGTGTTCTGCTGGAGGCGTTTGATCCCGAGGACCCCTTGATCGAAGCGCGGGAGGGAGCGGATATCTCGCCCCTGGTGGAGGCGCTCTCGAGGGGACTCTCCGAGGGCAGTTTGACGGCTCAATCTCTCGGGGTCTGGATTTCACGCGTCGCGAGTCCCGAGGAACTTGCCGACCCGGAGGGGCTGGGTTCGATGACGGAGGCGCTCCGGGATCAACTGGAGGAGCTGCATCGCTCCAAGGAGAGGGAGGCGTTTGTGGGAGTCATTCAGGGGCTCGTGGGGCCCGATGCCTCATCGCGTCTTCGAGCTTCCGCAGCACGCGTGGTGGGACGCCTCGTCGATCCCGTCGCTTTCGTGCCCTCGAGCGCCGCAGGCTCGGATGTTGCGGAGCGGACACAATCGCTTCAAGTCGAGGTGAGCGGCTATCCGATGGTGTACGCCGGGATGAATGAGAGCGTCTATCGCAATCAAATTGGCTCTCTCGTGACTTCGGGGATTCTGGTTCTCCTGGCGTTGACCTGGTTTTTTCGAAGTCCGCTTCTGGCATTCGCTGCCGGAATTCCTGCAGGCATCACGTTGTTGATGACCTTTGGGCTCATGGGAGCGCTCGACATGCGGATGGATGTGGGCACATCGATGATCGCATCCATCGCGCTCGGGGTCGGGATCGACTATGCGGTGCATCTTGTCTGGAAGCATCGGGTGGTGCCTCTGCCGGACTCCGATGCCGCGCTTGAGTCGTCGTTGACTGCGACGGGATGGGGCATTGTGATCAATGCTCTCGAGGTGGCGGTGGGATTCGGCATTCTCGTGCTCGGTACGATTGTGCCGATGCAGAATTTTGGCATGCTGACAGCCTTCGCGATGCTCGTGAGCGCTGGGGCCACATTGCTTCTGGTTCCGGCTTTGATGCGCGGAGTCGCCTGGGTGCGTTGGAGGAGGACAGAATGAAGTCTATCGGGACGGGAATCATGGCGGGAGCGATCCTGCTTGCCTGGACAGGGATGGGGATCGCTGCAGACGACCCTGCGCTTGCAGCGCTGATGAAGGAGGGTCCCCAGGCGATTCTCGAGGAAGTGGATCGACGCCACAACACGCACGAGGATCAGACGATTCGTGTCCGCATGACGACTCCGGAGCGGACGCAGAGGAACGGTGGGGCGGTCGAACTCACGACGATCACCCTCGGGGCGAAGAAACGGGCCGTTCGCGTGCACTCTCCTGCGGATCTCAAGGGAATGGGGGTCGTGATCATTGGAAATCGCGAAATCACGGCGTTGATGCCCGGTCTCACGCGTCCTCAGCGGATTGGAGGGTCGAACAAGAAGCAGTCGTTCATGGGAACCGATTGGAACTTTGACGACATGGCATTGATTCGACTTGCCGCGGATTACGAGGCCTCCATCCAGGGGGAGGAGGGAGGACATCTCCTGATGACCCTCACTCGGAAGCCGGATTCGGAGTTTCGGTATGAGACCATCGACGTTCGCCTCGATCGATCCCGGATCATGATTGATCATCTCTCCTTTCGAGAGGGAGGGAAGGTCGTGAAGGTTCAGGAACGTTCGGATCCGAAGGTGATGTCCGCGGGACATACCCTCTACAATCGGGTTGTGATGCGGACGGTCGCGAACGGACATTGGACAGAGATGGTGGTGTTGGATGAGAAGATCAACACGGGCGTGAATCCGAAGCTTTTTCGTCAGAAGAAGAAGTGGCTCTTGAAGGGACGGTAAGAGGCATGCGAAGGGCAGGCATCGCTGGATGGATGGGACTGATGCTCGGAGCGTTGACCGTGACAGCACCGGTTCACGCGCAGAGCAGCTTTGAGTACACCGGTATTCTGGAGAACGACATTCGGTTCTCTCTTCCTGGCAAGGAGGAGCCGGGGGGTGTTCCCGAGGTGCGTTTTCTCCGCACTGACTCCACTGCGAAGTATCGGGCGAACTTCACTTCGGGGACCGTGCGCGCAGTGGGGGATGTCTCGGTGGTGTTCACGGGCATTCCACAAGCGGAAAACATCGAGGGATTGACTGTGCGGGAGCAGGTCGATCCGTTTCGGCTGGAGAGCGAAGCGCTCTTTCTGGAAATCGATGAGTTTCTCGCCGAGGGATTGAGCCTGAAAATGGGTCGGGAAATCCTGCGCTGGGGTACGGGGTTCATGTTCAACCCGACCAATGTCGTGAATGCCTACGATTTTGAGGACCCCTTGAAGTTCGGAGATGTCATCGCGACCGAGATGGTCGTCTTGAGCTACACAGCGCCGTGGTCGAGCTATAGCGAGGAGATGGACCTCACGCTCTTTGATGAGTTCACGCTGACGTTCGTGGCGGTTCCCGTGTTTCGCCCCGCGCAGCTTCCTCAGAGCTCTCTCGTCGCGTTCACGGATCCTGCGCTGTTCAATCAGCTCGTCTCCTCTCCCACGATCGATGCCTTGATCGGTCTGCAACAGGCCTTTGAAGGCGGCGGCGGACAGATTGCCTATGATGTGGCGACGGAATCGCCGAATCTGGGTCTGGAGAACATGGCGTTGGCCGGGCGGATGTCCTGGACGATGC
>CAVOCR010000466.1:0-2945 GCA_963694245.1 Myxococcota bacterium | reverse complement strand
TCACTTTGAACGTCAAAGGATTTGTGCCGGTCCACCATGGGGCGCGCTCCTACCGAATCGATGGGACGAGAATACACGAGGCCGGAGAGAGGGTACAGGGAGCAGTCCGCACGGCTCTCGGCGTGAGCGATGGTGAGGGCGCAGTTCTCCGCGGGCTGACTTCCCTCCTCGCATCGTTTAGGATGGCACCGAACAAGATGAATTTCCGCGAGACGAGGGAAGTTGGATGAAAGGTATCGTGCGGCGGTTTCGATTCTGGAGTGGGCTCTGTGTGGTGTTGATCCTGGGGGGATGCAGCGCCGAAATCACGGACGCCGACCTGCAATTGTGGACGAACAATCCGGAAGGATTGAAGCGAATTGGGGTCCTCCTGAAGGACGCAGAAGCGCCTCTGGAGCTTCGGGTTCGCTCTCTTGTCATGCTCAGCAATGCGGGCAAGGGATATAAAATCCGGGGAGTGTTGCAGGATGTTGAGGAACCGGGTGAAGTCACCGGTGCACTGGTCCCCTTGCTGCTCCAACAGTTGAATCTGGAGGGCGATGAGGCGGTTCTTGCGAAATCTGGGCTCCTTGGCGTCATGGACTTCTGCGATGGCTCCACCGGCGATGGCATCCGCAAGACGCTCGCGGAATGGGCTCTCCAGGGTCTGGATGCCGAGAGTCCGACGGAGATGATCAAGCGGCAGGTGGAGCATCGCATTCGCACAGGCGAGCTTGTCCGACTCGGCCGCCATGCCTCGAAAGGCGCAGCATTGCTGATTTCTCGAGGGTTTGAGGTCCGTCAACTCCACGACTTTCTTCTGAGTCTCGATGACGAGGAGAGCCGGCGACTCCTTCTCGATGCGCTGAAGGGCTACGAGAAACTTCCAGAGGTGGAGGTGACCGCCACCCATTTGACGCGGATTGCGCAGGTGGGAGATGCCGATGCGGCACTTCATCTCTTCGCATTGCATGATCAACTGAAAGGGGATGCGGGGGACACGGCGGCGGATGCACGGGGCCTGGCGCTGGATCTGATCGGCCAGGAGCGGGCGTTGAAGGGGAAGGACAAGGTCGTCGACCGGGTGCTTGCTGAACTCACGACGCAAAACCCCGACGATCGTTATTTTGTCGCCATGTGGTTGTTGCAGAATACTGGAGCGACCCATCTGGTGGCAGTCCTCAATGCGTTTCATGATGACGGGACGTATGCCGCGGGGAACATCGATCCTCAGAAGTCGGTGATTGATTTCTGCAAGACGGGACTGGGCCCCCTGGGAAAGGAGGCTCACGCGGCTGTTCGTGAGCAGCTTTCCAGTCGGAATCGGATCGCACAGGCGATGGGCCTTGTGTGTGTGAAGGTGCTCGGGATCACCGGGGTGCGAAAGACACTCAAGAAGCTCGGAAAGTCGCGAGCGAATCTCGAAGATTTTCTTGGGCGTGGAGTGACGATAGGAAGCCTGGCTCGCAATGTGAGCGCGGGGCTCGGGCTGATGGCGCAGATCGACAAGAACCATGCGGGCGGAAAGTTGGATGCGGTGGCGCATGCTTCCCAGCGATTTTACGCCCTGGTGATCCTCGACAAGGATGGCGCGGCGCTTCAGACAGACGTGCTCGCTCGTGCGGCGGAGGCCCCGATCACACCCGAGGCCGAGGAGAAGGTCGAGGAGGAGGTCGAGGAGAAGGTCGAGGAGAAGGTCGAGGAGATGCCGACGGCTGAATCGGAAGCGGGGAACGCTCCGTGACACTTCGTCTCAAGGCGCGCCATGTCACCGGGATCCTGGGAGTCTGTCTTCTGGGCTTCGTCGCGAGCTGCGCAGCGAACCTGGAGCGGAAGGCTCAAGCCGCGTTTCAGCCCGCCATCTCCGCCTACCATGATGGTCTGCGTTGGAAGGAGTTTCATCGGGCCGCACGCATGATTCCCACGGCAGATCGTCGTGAATTCATCACACAGCGAGAAGCGAATCAGGCCGTGTTTGACATCACGGACTACGAGATCCGTGAGATTCGCTGGGATCCGAGGCAAGGGGGCGAACACTCGGAAGACCCCGTGACCGCGACAGTGATCGTCGAGTTTCGGCATGTCTGGAAAGACGAGGGCGTCCTTCGTGTGACCCGGATGGAGCAGAAGTGGAAGTACATCAGCGGTGGCTGGTTGCTCAGTTCGCAGATGGAGGCGAAAGAGGAGCCCAGCGGAGGCACGGGCGCCACGAGTGGGGACCTGCTCTAGCTCAGGCGCTCTTTCGGGCGGCGTATTCGAGGAGAGTCAGCACTCCCCAGCCTGTTCCACCCTTCGCGATATGAGCCTCGACGGAAGAACTCAGGTAGCTCGGACCCGCAAGGTCGATGTGGGTCCAGTCGGTCCCGTCCACGAATTCCTCCAGGAAGAGTCCCGCGGTAATCGCGCCCCCCCAGCGTTCTCCGACGTTCTTCAAATCGGCGACGTCGCTCTTCAACATGCGTTTCAGCTTCTTGTTGAGGGGCAGAGCCCACGCATCCTCTCCCATGCTCTCCGCGGAATCGAGGACGTCGCTGCGCATGGCCTCGGAATTGCTGAAGACGCCAGCCGTGTACGGCCCAAGCGCGACCACGCACGCTCCTGTGAGAGTCGCCAATGAGAAGACCTCGTCCAGGCCCTGCTCGTTGGCGTAGCAGAGGGCATCCGCCAGGATCAATCGTCCTTCCGCGTCCGTGTTTCGGATCTCGACAGTCTTGCCGTTTTGCCCGGTGTAGACGTCTCCGAGCTTCATGGCGCTGCCGTTGATGAGGTTCTCGGTCGACGGTACGATTCCATGCACAATGCAGTTCGGAGCGAGTGCAGAAATGGCCTTCATCGCTCCCAGCACTGCGGCGCCTCCGGCCATGTCGATCTTCATGTCGTCGATCGCGCCGGTCGGCTTGATGTTGTATCCGCCGGCATCAAATGTGAGTCCCTTTCCCACGAAGGCGATGCGCGGAGTCTCCTCC
>CAVOCR010000465.1:0-2946 GCA_963694245.1 Myxococcota bacterium | reverse complement strand
TGTCGACACGTCTGCATCGCCGCTCGCAGCGTCCCCGCTCGCGCATCCGCCCGAAAACGGACCGAGCATGGTCAGGAGGCAAAGACCTGTCAGGAGGCGATTCATCCCAAAACCCCATGGCGAAGTGGATTCAAGCGCGAATCCGGAGGTCAGTTCGACGTAAAATGAGTCGTGATGATGGCAGGACGCAGAGCCCAAAGGCAACGCAGAAATCAACCCACTGGTCTTCACTGGAGCCCTCCACGACGGCGCTTTCGCGACGCGGGCCTTGACAGGCGGGGGCTCCGCGCCTTTCATGCCGACGCGTTCACAGGAGGAACCCCCATGGCTGATGATGTGAAGACAAAGAAGTTCCAGGCCCACACCAGGAAGCTCCTGGATCTGATGATCCACAGCGTCTACGCAGAGCGCGAGGTCTTCCTTCGGGAGTTGATCTCGAACGCCTCGGATGCCATCGACAAGGTCCGCTTCCTCGCGCTGACGGACGAGTCGCTGGCCCAGGCCGACGACGCCTACCGGATCAAGCTCGACGTGGACAAGGACGCGCGCACGCTCACCATGACCGACAACGGCGTGGGCATGAGCTACGACGAGGTCGTCAAAAACCTCGGAACCATCGCCCAGTCCGGAACCGAAGAGTTCATGGATGCGATCGACAATGACGGAAAAGAGGGCATGAAGACCGATCTGATCGGCCGCTTCGGCCTCGGCTTCTACAGCTCCTTCATGGTCGCTGATGAGGTCGTCGTCGAGACCTTCAAGCGCGGAGAGGACGCTGGCGTCCGATGGTCCAGCAAGGGCGGCGGCACCTACACCATCGAGCCGATGGACGCCGGAACGGGCGGCACCGCCATCACGCTGAAACTGAAGGCGCTGGAGGTTGGTGACGGCGAGGATGAGGTGCAGGACTTCACGAGCCCCCACACCCTCCGATCGGTCGTGACGCGCCACAGCGACTTCGTCCAATGGCCCGTGGTCATGGAGATGGAGAAGACCGAGTACCCGGACAACGAGGACGGGACCGGAAAGGATTACAGCCAGGAGCCGAAGCGCTGGATGGAGGACGAAACCCTCAACAGCCAGCAGGCGCTCTGGACCCGGGACAAGAACGATCTCTCGGACGAGGACTACCACGCCTTCTACAAGCGCCTGACCCGGGACTGGACCGACCCCTCCGACCATCTCCACATGAAGGTCGAGGGGATGATGGAGTACACCGCGCTCATGTATCTGCCGGAGCGTGCACCGACGGATCTCTACACGCGGGAGGCACGCCGAGGGCTCTCGCTCTACACCAAGAACGTCTTCATCATGGAAGACTGCCGCGAGCTGATGCCGGAGTACCTCCGGTTCATCCGCGGTCTCGTGGACAGCCCCGACATTCCGCTCAACGTCAGCCGGGAGACGGTCCAGCAGGACCGGGTCATCGCGACCATGCGAAAGACCCTGACGAAGAAGTGGCTCAGCCGATTCGAAGAACTCACGAACGATGACCGGGAGGCCTGGGAGAAGATCTGGGTTGAATTCGGTTCAGCGCTCAAAGAGGGATTTCACTACGATCCCCCGAACAAGGACCGACTCGCGAAGATCGCCTTGTGGCGCACGACCCATGGGGAAGGCTGGAGCACCCTCGCGGAATACGTCGAGCGCATGCGCGTCGGTCAGGACGAGATCTTCGTCCTCATGGGCAAGAGCCTGGAGAGCCTCCAAGACTCGCCGCAGCTCGAGATGTTCAAGCGCAAGGGCGTCGAAGTCATCCTCCTCACCGACGCCGTCGACGAGATCATCGTCCGAGCCCTCGACACCTTCGAAGAGAAGAAGCTGGTCGACGCCGCACGGGGAGAGATCAACCTCGACGAGATCATCTCAGAGGAAGAAGACAGCTCAGAAGCGGAACAGACCGAAGAGACCCATGCTGAAATGCTCCCGCTCTGCGAGCGCCTGAAAACGCTTCTCGACGGGCCGATTGAGGATGTCCGCCCGAGCAAGCGCCTCACCGACAGCGCGGTCTGCCTCGTGACTCCTGAGAATGGGATCACGCTGCAGATGGAGCAGATGATGCGCTCCATGGGCCAGGAAGTCCCCCAGTCCAAGCGTCTCCTGGAGTTGAATCCCAGCCACGCGCTGATTCAGAAGCTCTCCAAGCTGCATGCAGCCAACGCAGAGGACGAGCGACTCTCTGAGTTCGGAGAGATCCTTTACGCCCAGGCGCTCCTGAGCGAAGGGGGCCAACTGGAGAACCCCGCGCGATACGCACGTCAAATCGCGGACGTGCTGGCCAAGAGCCTCTAGGGCACCCACGAAAAAAAGGCCGGCCCCCTGCTGGGACCGGCCTTCATGCCATGCGCGTTGTCGAGCCCTCCGGGCCCGAAGCGGCGCTACTCGCCGCCGTTCCCATCCTCACCGATCTTGTCGATGGCCGAGGACAGCGCCTGGGACGCTGCCTGCTCCCGATCCCACCAGCTCTGAGCGACCCGGCCTGCGAGGTCGCGACATCCCAGCCCGAACGCCAGGGAGAGCGCGAGACACACCGCCGCGAAGAGAATCAAAAAGGCCTGACTCAGAAACGCAGTGTCCACGTCCACCTGGTTGAGCGCCATGATCGCCACGAGGGTGATGATGGCCCAACGACTCAGATTGGAGAGCATGCGCGCTTCCCGCACCTGCGCGTTCACGGCTGCGGTCTGGACCACATCCGCGACGAACCCCGAGAAGCTCAGCCCCACGATGAGAATCACGACCGCCAGGATCACCCGGGGAATGAACGCTAGAACGTCCCCGATCAGCGCCTCAGCATCTGCCAGACCGAGAGTCTTCGCAGCGATCAGGAGCGTCCCGAAGAGCAGGAGCCAGTACACCAGCACCCCCAGCACTTCGACGGAGCTGGACTGGATGTTTCCGCGCTTCAGGAACTGGTCGATTCCCGCCCGTTCCGCGAGCGAATCA
>CAVOCR010000464.1:0-2946 GCA_963694245.1 Myxococcota bacterium | reverse complement strand
TCAAGCCCACCAACGCTCCGCCTTGTCTCCGAACCTCGCGCTCCTCCGGGCGTGGAACGAGGCCCTGCCGACGCTGGTGCATCTCGACGACGCTTCCCTCACATGGGCACGCCGCCTCGCGAACGGAGACGTCACGCTTCTCGGACATCAGGTGGACTTCGAGGGGGCCATCGACTGGAATCATGCGGAGGCCGGGAGACTCTGGGCCTTCGAACTCCACTACCTCGACGCCCTGCCCATTCTCCATCATTCGGCATCCCACAACTCTCCCGAGGATCAGGCTCTCGCCCGCACTCTCCTCGAGGACTGGGAGACCGCCAATCCCCTGGGAAGCGACCCCGCCTGGAATCCCTACACGACTTCTCTCCGGCTCGTGAATCTCCTTCGTTCCGCAGCCTGCACGCGGGACGTGCTCATCCGAACGCACTGCCTCGAAATGGCTGCGACCCACGCGTCCTGGCTGGCTCCGATTCTGGAGACCCACCTGGGGGGGAATCACCTCCTCGCGAACCTCAAGGCGTTGTTGATCGCAACGGCCATCCTCCCGAAACACGAAGGACTGCGGCGACGGCAGTCCTGGAACATCGCCCGCTTTGAGCGCTGTCTGCGGAGCCAGTTCCTCGCGGACGGCGGCCATTGCGAACGCAGTCCGATGTACCACTCTCTCCTCACGCGAGACCTTCGGGAGGTTCACCTCCTCACGACGGGGACGACCTTTTTTCCCGAAGACCTCCAGAAGACTCTTGGGGACACCACTCGACGGGCGGAGGGATGGAACGCCATGCTCCGGCATCCCGATGGGGGCCTGGCCTTCTTCAACGACACCAATCTTCGTGAGAGCTGTCCCGGCCCCACGGACCTGCGGGACAACGAACCCCACATCGCCCTTTCCGAAAGCGGATACCACCGCCTTCGAAGAGGTCCATGGCACGTGCTCTGGGATTGCGGGCCGATTGGACCGGACCATCAACCGGGGCACGCGCACGCCGACATCTTGAGCATCGAAGCCTCCTTCCAGGGCTGCCGTCTCTTCGTGAACACGGGCCTCCGAGGATACGCGGACGACCCGCGGCGCACACACGTCCGGTCCACAGCGGCCCACAACACGGTTCAGATTGGGGACGCGGAGCAGGTGGAACTCTGGGATTGTTTCCGTGTCGGGAGACGAGGCGCCCCAGTACTCGAGCATTCAGGGACGGAAGGCGACACCTTGAAACTTGCGGGCCACTACGCGTGGCCGACACTTCCAGGGGCTCCCGTCCACCATCGCGAAGTGCTTCTCGACCTGGCCGGCACCCTCCATCTTCGGGATCGGGTCCAGGGAAGCGTGATGGACTGGACCACTCGCCTGCTCCTGCACCCCGATGTGGCCGTTGAAGAGGCGAGCGGCAGACTCCTGCTCACGACGCCCGCCGGGGGGTGTCGCCTTGTTTACACGGGGGGAGTCCTCCGTATCGAGGAGGCCACGTGGCATCCGGGATTTGGGGAAGACGTGCCCACCCATGCGCTGCACATCCAGTCCACCGGGGGAGACCCGGTCCACATGGAGATCTCGCCTTTCCCCGCTTGACGGGTCCAAGGAAGGCGGTTCATCGTGGACAGAATCACCAGGAGCTGCCCATGGACACCGCGATCATCGTCGATACCAAACCCGTCATTCTCGAGCTTGAGCCGGGCACCTACTGGTGGTGCGCCTGTGGAAAGTCGGCCAATCAGCCCTGGTGCGATGGGGCTCACAAGGGAAGCGATTTCAGACCCGTCCGCGTCGAACTCGAGGAGACGCGAAACGTGGCGCTTTGTGCCTGTCGTCAAACAGGATCCCCACCGTACTGCGATGGCTCCCACAAAAGACTCTGAAACCCGGATCGCCGCAGATGATCTCCTCCCGGACGATTTCCGTTTCAACCACCTGGAATCGATGCCATTTCGCACTGGCACTGGGCTTCCCGTTTCCGTATTGTATTTCATCCAGCTAGCTGTACGCACCGAGAACCCCTGAGGGGCCGCCGGTGTGACAAGGAGCAGTGCATGCTTTCCAGGCAATGGCGACTCGCCATTCTCATCGTCGCATCCCTCATGGTGTTCGGGTGTTCCTCCGACACGAACCCGGGGAATTCCACAGGCTCCGATGAATCCGGCGACCCGACCGACGTCACGGCCCCCGACACCGATGTCCCCGACACGGACTCGGATCTTTTTGGCGGAGGTGAAAAGGACACGACATTCTCCGAGGATGGCGGCGACGCGGACGCGAACGCAGAAGAGACCGGCGAGGACGACGCCCCCCCCGGGGTGGAGTCCGGAGAAGACACAAGCGACGTGGACACCACTGACGGAGAAGAGGTGGGCACCGAGACCGGGGATCCGGAATGCACCCCCGGGGCCGCCGAGTTTGGATGCCCATGCACCGGAAACAACGACTGCGCGAGTCTCTATTGTCTGCCCCTCACAGTGGGCCTCGTGTGCACTGAGCCCTGTCTCGAGGAATGCCCTGAGGGATATCTGTGTGAGACGGTCACGAACATGGGCGCCTCGTCCCTTGAACTCTGTGTCCCAATGGACGAGACCGGGGAAACCACCGGAGATGCCGAGACGGGCGACGAGACGGGGGACGAGACCGGGGAAGACACCAGCGACGCGGAAGCCGGTGAAGACACCAGTGACGCCGAGAGCGGCGACGAGACGGAGACCGGTGAGGAGGAAGGCGAGGAGACCACCCATGAGCCTCCCGTGTACGCCTGTACCAAGAACGGCGACTGCATGCTGCAGTATCCGGACCTCCCTGCATGCCAGTCCGCCCAATGCGATCTCGTGACCGGCGAGTGTGGCGTGGTCGTCGGCGACGATGATGCCTTCTGCTCAGACGGAGATCCCTGCTCTCTCGACGACTCCTGCCAGGGGGGGGTCTGCGTCCCAGGCCTCGAAAACTGCAATGATGAGAACCTC
>CAVOCR010000463.1:0-2956 GCA_963694245.1 Myxococcota bacterium | reverse complement strand
TTCTCCTCGCTTCTTGGGGCGGGGTTGTTCGGGAGATCGTTGGACGCGGTAGAATTTCGCGCCGATCTGGAAGTCGAGGATCACCTCGGTTCGGAGATCGGGGTCCGCGAAATCGCTGCGCATGTTCCCTGAGGTCCGCTCCTTTCCGGAGGCTTGATCGAGGAGGCCGTAGCAGAAGCCGTCCATGATGCTGGTCTTTCCGGAGCCGGTGGGTCCACCGATGTTGAAGAGTCGGTGGTCGCCGAGGAGCCGGAAGTCGATGACTTCGCGTTGGGCGTAGGGGCCGTACGCTTGAAGGATGAGGCGAAGCGGATTCATGCTGTCACCTCCCCACGTGCGTCTTCGTTGAGGATCTCCAGGAGGACCTTTCGGGCTTCCTCATCGAGCTCTTCCCCCATGACCTCCCGGTAGAAGGCGTCGAAGAGGTCGGGAATGGCCATCTCGCGGTGGTCCTTGCTCGGGAGCTTCACGTTGCCTTCGAGTACGACCTGAACGCGCTCCAGATGAAGGGCGTTGGGGTAGACGGTGCGAACGCGGGACATGGCGTCGAACACGGGCCCTTTGTCGAGGAGTCGTACGACCACGTAGTCGTCGGGATTTCCCTCGGGTCCGCGGGAGATCACGTCGTCCAGCATTCCCTCGACTCGGCGAAGATCGCGGATCGGGGGGAGGGGGACGCGCTCGATGACGACATCGCCCGCGAGGGGGATTTGCGCGACGGTCATGGATTTGGAGTGGTCCAGCTCGCTGGTCGAGTATTTCATCAGAGAGCCGGAGTACTGGATCCGGGGGGATCCGATGCTCTGGGGTCGATGAAGGTGCCCGAGGGCGATGTAGCTGAAGTCATCGAACACCGAGGCGTCGATGGTCTCGGCGCCGCCGACGGCGAGGGGGCGCTCGGATTCGCTCTCCGATCCGCCGGCCACGAAGCCGTGGGCGACGATCAGCGTGCGCTCGCATTTCGTGCGCGACCGGATGTCGTCCAGGACGGCGCGCATGGCGGTTTCCTGGTTGACGACAGTGGGATCTTCGAAGACCTGTCGGACGCGTGCGGGCTCGAGAAACGGGACGGGGAAGACCTCGATCATGCCGAGTTCATCCTCGAACAGGATGGGTTCGATGGGTTCTTCGAGGGGTGGGGCGATGTGGAGTCCGTTCATCAGGCGGGATCCGAAGCCGAGTCGGGTCGCGCTGTCGTGATTTCCGGGAGTCATGACGATCGGGATGCCGAGTCCCTGGGTGACCTTGTAGACGAAGGTGTCCAGGAGGGTCACGGCCTCGGCGGGGGGGACGGAGCGGTCGAAGATGTCACCGGCCATCACGAGGACGTCGATGTCGCGCTCTTCGAGCTCTTTCATCACGCGATTCAGGGCGTGTTCCTGGTCCTCCAGGAGCCGCACGCCGTACATCTGGCGTCCGAGGTGGAGGTCGGCGATGTGACCAAATTTCATCATGACCCGCTCATCCTACTCATCGCATCATTCTCTGGGAATGGGCGCGGGCGAATCTCTCGTTGCGCCGCTTCGGCGTTGCGGTGCACAGTGGGATCTTCAGTACAAGCCAGCAGTATCGACTCGGAGGCAGGGGCCTCCATTTTGGGGAGAGGTGCGCAATGAGTGAGCAGGTGATGGGCAATTTCTCGGGATTTGTGCTGACGAATCTGCGGATCCGTCAGCGGTATTCGAATTTGGTCAAGAGCGCGCTGCTCCATGAAATCGACGCAGCGGGCGTGATGTACAGGAATCAGATCGGCTGGTTGATCATGGCTGCGCTGATCCTGCTCGGAAGCGGAGGCCTCGCGGCCAGCGAGGAGGAAGGCGGGATCTTCGGGGCGGGGGTCTTCTTCGCCATCGTCTGCGTCGTCCTCTACTTCCTGACCCGGAAGGTGGTGTTCGTCGTCTGCGCCGGCGGCATGGAGATGACTGAGGTTCTCCAGGGGAACCTGATGAAGGAGTCCGTGACGTTCATCGACGCCATCGAGAACGCCAAGATGATCGACCGCGCCCAACGCGGATAGGAGGATTTCGATGGCAGCGACATGTGAAGGATGTGGGGTGGCGATTGAAGACGGGGCGTTTCTGGGCATGTGCGCTGATTGCGGCGCTGGAGGCGGCAAGGCTTCTCAGGCGCCGATGGCCGCTCAGGCAGCGGGAGGCATGACAGGAGCCCGGCTCGCTCTGATCGCGGGAGTGGGGGTTTTCCTGCTCTTTGTGGTGGCTGCTTTTCTCGTGACAAGCGGCGAGGCGCCGCAATCCGAGAGCATTATGGCTCCGGTGGAAGTGGAGCAGGACGAGAGTTCGAGGTAGATGGAGACGAATCTGCGCTGGGCGATCGGGTCCGGGGCGGCTGGGAGGAGCGAGATGGCAGCGACATGTGAAGGATGTGGGGTGGCGATTGAAGACGGGGCGTTTCTGGGGCGGTGTCCTGACTGCAATCAGAAGTCGGGGGATGGCGCGTCGTCGTCCATGGTGGCGAAGCCCGGCGGCAGGAACGGCTTGAAGGTCGCTCTGATCGTGGGATGCGCGCTGTTTCTGCTCTTCGCGCTCATGATGCTCGTCGCTCTTTGAACCTGCTCCCGACCGGGCCTCTGGCGAGCAGTGGCCCCAGGAGGTTGTCGGCTTCGAGATTCTGGGGAGCGAACAGGCGTTCTGAGTCCCCTCCATTGCGCTCGTAGCGTGCGTCGGTGCACGATCGGAGCCTGGCAGGAAGCGAAGGAAACGAATCCGACGGGAGCGCGCTCCGGAGTCGGGCGGAGGAGGGTGCAATGGGGGGCGTGGTCGATCTTGAGAGACTATCGAAGGCAGCCAACGTGGGCATCGTCGCATTCGCCGTCGCCGCCTTCTTCGCGGGCTACCATGTCTCGTTTTACTATCATTTCCTGACCGTCGGCTTCGCGATGCTCGTGGGGCTGAACTTCTACTATCGCCACGTTCAGAAAGAGCACGCGCTGTTGTCG
>CAVOCR010000462.1:0-2956 GCA_963694245.1 Myxococcota bacterium | reverse complement strand
CGCCATGCGGCGGCGAAGGGGCCATGAATCCGAGCGATGGCTTCCGTCTGGGTGGGGAGTGATTCCAACGTCGTGACGTACGCGGTCATGGCTGGAAGCACGTGTTGTGTGATTTCCGCCTGAAAACGCACGGGGTCCGTCTCGTTGAGCGCGGTCTGCCAGGTCTCCACGAGTCGTGCCTGCACATCTTTCAGGCCGGCGGTCGAGATGGAATAGCTTTGGATTGCCCGTTGGTCATCGGTCCAGGAAAGAACCGTGATCGGTTCAGGGCTCAATGTCACCACGAGGGCGGCTCCGAGCACAAGAATCATGGTGATGGCAATCGCCAGTGGTCGCCAGCGCATGCACCCTCCAGGGTGTGGTTGATGAAGTGTAGCGCTGGGGCGGAAAGGGGGTCAAGGCGCCTGGCGCGTTGACCGCGTGGATTGACTTTGCCAGGCTTCGCTTCATGGACACTCGCATCGATCGTCTGCAAGGTCAGTTGAGCTCAGAGGGGCCTCTTCCCGTCTATCTGGTATGTGGAAGTGAGTCGTTGCTGCGCAGCGAGGCCTTGAAGCGCGTCGAGGAGGCGGTCCTCGGTGAAGGCCTCGCGGATTTCAATCACGATCGGGTTGAACTGGGACGGGAGGGGCTTGATGTTCTCCTGGATGCGGCGTTCACCGCCCCAATGATGTCTTCCCGTCGTCTGGTGTCGGTGCGGCTCGAAGACACGCCGAAAGGCGAGGTGCTCGAGGGATTGAAGGGCTACATGGGGGATCCCTGCCCGACGACGACGCTCCTTCTGCACGCGCCGTCCATCGATGGTCGCTCCGCGCTGTGCAAGGCTGCGGATCGCCAGGGGGGACTCTTGCGCTTTGACCCGCTGCGGCCGCGGGACGTCATCGATTGGCTGATCAGTCGTGCGGAATTTCTCGGCTGCGGAATTCAGCGGGACGCGGCCGCGTTGCTTGCGGATGTGTCTGGAAATGATCTGCAATTGCTCGACACGACTCTCGAGAAACTGGTGGTGCATGTGGGAGGCCAGCGGCGCCTGGAACGTGCCGATGTCGAGGCCTGCGTCACGCGGACCCGTGAGGAGGTCATCTGGGATCTGACGGATGCCGTCGGTGAGCGAGAACTTCGAAAGGCGCTGGTGCTGGTTCATCGGATGATTGATGGGGGGCAGAGCGGGATCCTCATCGTCGCCATGATCGCCCGTCATTTCCGTCAGCTCTGGAAGGTGAAATCCCATGGGGATTCAGGCTTGCAGGGCAAGGACATCGCAGCGGCGGCAGGGGTCCGTCCCTTTGTTGTCGGCAAACTCCAGAGCCAGGCGCAGAAGTTTCCCAACCGAATTCTCCTGGGGCATTTTGAACGCCTGTATCGTGCAGATCGGGACTTGAAATCGTCGCGCCTGGGCGAGGCCTTGATTCTGGAATCCCTCGTGCTTGGACTCTGCGGAGGACAAACAAGGGCTTGACCCTCCCCATTCCCCGTGCTAATCACCTCCGCCTTGTCCGCATACGAAGCAATCAGCGGACGAAGAGGACTGAGAAATGGCAGATCACAAGCAAGCCGCAAAGCGCCACCGTCAGTCGTTGGTGCGTAGTGAGCGAAACAAGCATTACCGTTCGATGATGCGCACCTTCGTCAAGCAGGCGCGCGAGGCAATCGAAAGCGGTTCTGAGGACAAGGATGCACGCGTGATCGAGGCGGTCAGCGCGGTCGACCGCCTGGCCTCCAAGGGAATCATCCCGCGCAATCGAGCCGCACGTACCGTGGGCCGTCTGCGCAAGGCCGCTGCTCAATCCTAGAGCTCCAGGCCTCTCCCCTCGTTTCCCCACGTTCCTTGAGCGGGGCCCTGTGCTCCATGCCGAGGGTGGGGTTCCATTCGTCATCTTGAGACTTGAGTTGGATTCTCTCCGGTGTGCTCGTGCGTCGTGCGTGCGCGCCGCGCGCTTTCGACCATGCGCACCGCTCGATCCAGTCCGCAAGCCGTGCGCGAGTTCCGCGCTCCGTGTCGGGAGTGAGTTTCCGAGCCCATTCGAAGTGTCGTGTGGCGAGATCCCATTCGCCCAGCATCCATAGGCTCTGAGCGAGATCCCGGTGTGCCCGCCGGTTCAGGAGTGGATGCGGGAGTCCGCGCCGCAAGGCTTCCCGAAGCAGCGGGACCGCGTCCTGGGGAAGTCGGAGCGCATGGAGATGACGTCCATGGAGATAGTCGAGCAGGGGTGAATTCAGTCCTTTCTCCCGGAGCCCCTTCAGGGTGTCGACACGATCTTTCAGTTTGGATTTCTGGAGCAACAGAGTCAGCAGTTCCTTTTCCAGCGGTCCGGGAGTGCCTCGGACGAGGGCGAGCTTCAGAGCCATTCGCCGGAGGGTCGTGGGGCTCACGGCTTCATGGGTCACGCGGACATAGCGGTGCGCAGCCTGCGCCCGTTCGCCCTGTGCCCAGTGCGCGTCGCCCCGTCTCTCTTCGACTGAGAGCTGGAGAGCGAGCGGGAGGTTCGAGAGGGTGAGAAGGTCCTCCGCATCGGACGCGACGGCATCCCATTCCTGCAATTGAGCCAGCGCGGAGAGGCGCTGAAGTCGAATGCGCGGGGCACCCTCTCGATGGTCAAGAGCCTGCTCGAGGGATTCGAGGGCGGCTTCCGCCTCTCCCGACTTCAAGGCGATGGATGCATCCCGGAGACACCCGGCGACGACGAGCGGACAGACCCGTTGGAGAATGGGTTTGCGATCAAATCGATTGCGGGCCCATTCGAGATCCGCTTCCGCGACGGGTGTCCGCAGGGGGTCCCGTAGTCTTGTCATCCATTCTGCCTGAAGGTCTGCGAGTTCCTCTCCAAAGGCGGTTTCGAAGTTTCGGCTCGCGTAGACGTCGCGAACGGGGCCGGAGCCCCGTGTTTCCAGGAGATGACTGAAGAAGGATCCGGCGGCGGTGTAGGCGGTTGGACCATGACTGCCGGTATATCCA
>CAVOCR010000461.1:0-2961 GCA_963694245.1 Myxococcota bacterium | reverse complement strand
GGTTGTGGGGGAATGTCGGCTTGCGGGGGAATGTCGGCACTCGACACGACATCGGAATCCGTGTGAGGAGCATCGGAGGTCACGTCGGACGGGAGGGAGGCGTCGTTTGAGAGCGGTATCTGGCCGTTCGTCCCATCTGTCGCGAATGGAGAGGGCTCATCGGCGGTTCGTCCGTTCTGGGCGGATGGGGGCGCTCCACATCCGAGGAGGACGAGACTGAGGATGGCGAAAATTCGCCTTGGATTGTGCATGGTGTGTTGGTCTTCCGCGAAGGGTTTTCGAAGGCCCCGGTCAATCTATCGATTGGTCGGGGCAACTTCAAATTTCATTTTGGAAGGCTGCTTGTTTCAATTCTCGTAGTACCACTCGCAGATCTCATCCCCGATGAAATAGAACGAGAAGCTCGAGTCGTCGATGTCCTTCCAGTGGATCACGTCGTAGGACTGGCCCGTTGCCGGATCCGTCACTTCCCCGTGGAGCCATTGCCCTCCAGAATTCGGGTCGATATGCCCCTGGGCATTGAGCCGATATGCGAGCACCATGCCCCAGATCAGGGTCCGCACACGTCCGATGCGCCCCGCGAGGGGGTGGTTGGGATCCGAGGTCAGCATCGCGATCACCGCGTCATCGGTCAGGGAATTCAGATCCCCGGGGTTCGCTTCGAAGTAGTACCAGAGCGAGGGATCCGGGGGCAGCGAGACGCTGGCGCAGGGCTCGCAGGCGTCCGGGACTTCGTTGCCATCGGCGTCCAGGTTCTCGCTGAGCGGGAATCCGAGCGCCTGGGTGACGGCCAGCATCACGTCGACGACGTCGGTCGATCCACTGCAGTTGATGTCGGAGGTCCAGGGGGACGCGGAGGCCGCGGCCGGGGCCATCATCAAGGAGAGGCTCAGCAACAGGATGGGTGTCTTCATCGTACTTCCTCGCTTGTCATTCATGGGCCGTTTCAATCTAGCAGAGATCTCTCCAGCGAGTCAGGGCTCCTGTGCGCGGCCTGTCATGGGGACGAAGCGCACGCCGAGGAGACGCTCTCGGCTGTAGCCCTCGGCGGTACGGGTCATGCGCACCAGCCCCTGGGTGTTGCGGCCCACGGGCGCGAGAAGCACGCCGCCGATCTTCAGCTGGTCCAGCAGCGGCTGGGGGATCTCCGGCGGAGCGGCCGTCAGGATCACCGCGTCAAAGGGCGCGGCCTCGGCCCAGCCCGCGTACCCATCTCCGATCCGAAAGTGGATGTTCTTGTAGTCGAGCTCGTCCAGGACCTCCCGCGCCCGCTCCCCCAGCGGAGCGATGATCTCGATCGTGTAGACCTCTTTCATCAGCTCCGCCAAGATGGCCGCCTGGTAACCCGATCCGGTGCCGATTTCCAGGACTCGTTGATCAGATTTGGGGGCGAGCGCCTCCGTCATGTAGGCGACGATGTAGGGCTGGGAGATGGTCTGCTGGTGCCCGATACTGACTGGACGATCCTCGTACGCGTGCTCTCGGTTCTCCTCGGGAATGAACGCGTGGCGGGGCACGACCATCATGGTGTCGAGGACGCTCCTGCTCTGGATCTCTCGGCGCATCAGCTGCTTCTCCACCATGCGTTTTCGTTCCTTTGCACGGTCGTTCTCCGAAGGCTGGGGAGGCGCCGGTTCCTCGTGCGCTCCCGCGTGCGGCGGATTCTTCTCCGGGACCGGAGTCGGCGCCGCGTGACATGCGCTCGCGACGAACGAGACGACGAACCCGGTCCACGCCAGCAGCCGGAACACGCCTCTCTCCCGGTTCGCCCGATCCCCTGGCCTCACGTGCGCGTCTCCCTCGTCGATGGACTCCCATCCTATCCCGATCGTCGTTGCGGCCAAAGCACCGTTTTCATGTCTCCGGGCCCCTGACACACCCTGACACACCCTGACACACCTTTGACACGCCTTCCCGTGTGGGAAAATCCCATGAATCAAATGGTTTCAACGGCTTATGGCATGGCACATCCCTTGCTCCTTCTTTCGCCGAGTGGAAACGACGCTGCTCGAATGCCTGCGTCGAGGGAATCGCAATGCAAGGAGGCGAGAGATGGGCTGGAACCGGGAGCACATGCGTGGAAGCGGACGGGGAATATCGAATCATCGGCCCGATGAAATCCTGGGCAAAGCGGTGAGGTGTCTCGGGTGTCTCTTCCTACTCCTCCTCATCTTCGGATCCCATGTCGCGAGGGCGACCGAGGGGCCCGCCCTGGGAATCCGGGCTGTCGCGGCGTCCTCCGGCGGACGACCGGTGGAGGGATCTTCTGCGAGGCAGGATTCCCACTCGGGGTTCCAGGAGTCACCGAGGTGGCTCTTCAGTCAGGGGGAGGAGGCGTTTGGACTGGAAGAATACGAAACCGCCGTTCGCTGGTTCTCCAAGGCGTCGGCGCGAGGACATGCAGGAGCCCAGTTCCTTCTTGGGAAGATGCACCTGGCAGGTCAGGGCGTCGAGATGGATGAAGGGATGGCTGCCGAGCTCTTTGTTCAGTCGGCGACGGCCGGGCACCTCGACGCTCAGTTCGAGCTGGGGAATCTTCATTATTGGGGAAGGGGTGTTCCCGAGGACGACGCGGAAGCGTTGAAGTGGTATCTGCGCTCGGCAGAGGGGGGGAACCCCGAGGCTCAGCTCTTCCTCAGCCGCTTGCTGCATCTCGCTCCAGGTGCGCCCCGCGACTCGATCGAGGGCGCGGACTGGGTTCGGGAAGCCGCGAAATCAGGATACGCGGAGGCCCAATTCGATCTGGCCGTTCGTTTTGATCAGGGCGATGGCGTGATGCTCTCCAAGCCCCATGCAGCGATGTGGTACCACCGAGCGGCGAAGCAGGGCCTTGTCCGAGCGCAGTTCAACTTTGGGTGGGTGCTTCGGGAGGGCGAGGGGGTGGTGAAGGACATCCCCGAAGCTCTCGAGTGGTGGCGCAAGGCAGCGGAGCAGGGAGACATGCGGGCCCAATACAACCTG
>CAVOCR010000460.1:0-2985 GCA_963694245.1 Myxococcota bacterium | reverse complement strand
GAGACCATCGCCACGACCCGCGCCGAGATGACGGTGGAAAACGCCGAATCCCTCGAAGCACTCACACGCGATCTGCAGGCACCGATGCTCGCCGCCGCACACCGACTCTCAGAAGCACAATTCGAACTCACCCAACGCCTTCATCTCGATACGGTGGATCTCGCGGTCGAGTTGGCGACGAAAATCTTGAATCGCTCCATCCAACTCAATCGGGAACTGGTTGCGGAGAACCTGAAGCACGCCCTCGTCGCCGCAGGAACACTCGAGAGCCTGGTCATTCGCATGCATCCCGATGATCGCGAAATCATCGCCGAGCACGCACCCAGGCTTGCCGAGGAAATCGCCGATCGCCCCGTTGAAATTGACCTTCAAACAGACGACTCACTTCAGGTGGGAGACTGTGTCCTCCGATTCGAGGACGGCGGTGTCGATGCGCGATTCAGCACCCAGTTGGCCAGCTTGCAAGAGAGCGTGAAAGACCTGGTTCTTCAACGCGCCAGCGACCCTGAGGTGAGCGCATGATCGGTCTCGACACCCAGATGTTGAATGCTGCCCTGGACAGCACTCAGACGATCCGTGCCACCGGAATGGTCCAGCGCATGCGAGGACTCCTCGTGGATGGAACCCTTCCCGGCGCGCAACTCGGAATGCTCTGTGACATTCTCATTCCCGGAAGACCCGTCTCCGCAGAAGTGGTCTCCGTGCGAGACGACGGCGTCAGCCTCATGCCCTTGCAGAATGTCGCGGGCATCACGGCCGGAACTGAGATCCGCGCAGGAGACACCCGTCCCACTGTCGGCGTCCACCGAGCCATGCTGGGACGTGTTCTCGATGGATGGGGAAACCCGATTGACAACAAAGGGCCTCTGACCTGCATCCAGCGCTACCCGCTCGAACCCGATGCCATCAACCCCATGACCCGACCTCCCGTAAACACCGCGCAGCATGTCGGCATTCGAGCCATTGACACGATGCTCACGGCGGGACAGGGACAGCGAGTCGCCATCATGGCTGGCTCCGGTGTCGGAAAGAGCACCCTGCTTGGAATGATGGCCCGCTACTCCGATGCGGACGTGAAGGTCATCGCCTTGATTGGTGAGCGTTCCCGAGAAGTGCGGCACTTTGTCGATACGGACCTCGGACCCGATGGACTCGCCAATTCGGTGGTCGTCGCGGCCACCAGCAACATGGCTGCAGCTCTCCGGATTCGAGCGGCCAGAACCGCCACATCCATCGCCGAATTCTATCGGGATCAGGGCCTGAAAGTGCTCCTTCTCATGGACTCCTTGACCCGAGTATGCATGGCGCAGCGGGAGCTTGGGCTCTCCGTTGGTGAACCGCCAACCACCCGCGGCTATCCACCCTCGGCGTTCGCGATCATTCCGACCCTCCTCGAACGGGCGGGAACCGGGCCCAATGGCGGTTCCATCACCGGATTCTATACCGTGTTTCTCGAAGGAGACGATCAGAACGATCCCATCGGCGACGCAGTTCGAGCGGTGACCGATGGTCACGTGGTTCTTGACCGTGGCCTCGCAAATAGAGGCCAGTATCCCGCCATCGACATCCTCTCCAGCACAAGCCGAGTCATGAGCGAAGTCGCGGATTCGAAGCATCGACGAGCAGCCCTCGTGATCCGAAAATCCCTCGCGAATCTTCAAGAGGCCCAGGAACTTCAGGAGCTTGGGGCGTATGAAGCGGGAAATGTCCCCCGACTCGACCGAGCCATGCAGTACCAGGAGGAACTTCACGCACTCCTTGAACAGGACCTCGAAGAAGAGTGCAACTACCAGCATTCCACAGGCCAGCTCATGGAACTGGCCAATCAAATCAGCCAGAGCGAGGGGACAGAATGAGTCCTCTTCGCGCTCCCATCATTCTCCGAATGGCCGCGTGCGGCGTACTGATTGGTGGGGGACTGCTCCTCATCCAAAACGATGCGCAGTCGCAGCCCCCTCTCTCTCCGATTCCCGCGGCTCCCGTGCTCCTCGCGCAGGCGATGCCCATGCCGGAGCTCGGAACGAGTTCATTGACCGCCCCTGGAGATGCTCCTCACCTGGAGATCCGCTCCATGGAGTTGAGACAATGGAAAGACAAGCTCCGAGAGCGCCACGCCAAACCGATCGACCCGACACGCCCCCCCAAACCCTACATCGACTCGGATCTCGTACGCAGAGCCTGCGGAAAGGTGAAAAACCAGGAGATGTTTGAACGAGAGCAGCGACTCGCAGAAGCGCGCGCAGCACTGCTCGAGGAAATGGAACGGGTGGAGATGATCCAGCTCCAGGTGAAACGCAAATGGCGCGATACCCTCGAAATGCGCCAGGCGGCCGAAGCCTCCCAGCTCGAAGCCGAAATGGTCTGCTCCGAGTGGGGGACCGCTGCGCTCTCCAGGGACAATTCTGCCTCGGCAGATGGTGCCGATCCGGCAAAATCTGCCGATGACAAACGCCTCGAAGAACGCATCGAAAAGGTTGTACGCATCATGAAAACCATGAAAGCGAAACCGGCGGCACGCATCCTGCAAGGTTTGGATGAGGAACTGGCGGCAACGACTCTGATGCGGCTCCCCGCACGTGTCGCATCCAAGATCGTCGCAGCCATGCCCGCCCCTGCAGCGGGTCGACTGACTGCGCGTCTCGCGCCGAAAGACGACGAATAGCAGGAAGAGGAGACCGAATGATTCCTTTGATTGGAACCCCCAGTATCAACGAGATGGAATTCCCTCGAGGAGCCGATCCCGAAGAAGTCTTCTTCTCTCTCGATCCCAATGATCTCGAGGCGGCCGACAGCGGATGGATGACGGGGATGGGACCTCAAGGCTCCATGGACTCCAACGGACTCCCCAGATCCGGTGACAACGGCACACCCATGAACCCGACTCACCCGACCCATCGAATGGACGGACAGAATCGGGGAGACGACAGAAACAACGCCTCTTCACGGAAAACGGACAGCGACAGCGCGACGCAGCGCGCCGCGAAT
>CAVOCR010000459.1:0-2994 GCA_963694245.1 Myxococcota bacterium | reverse complement strand
GACATTGAGCGTCCCCGAGCGCATCCCGCGCTCATGCCCGCCTCCATCGATGATGGAAGTCAGCCGAACCCGCGGACGACGGCGACGCACGTAAAGCGCGCCAACCCCCTTGGGCCCATACATCTTGTGCGCACTGAGCGAGACCAGGTCCACGTTCATCTCGTCTACGTTGAACGGCAGCTTTCCGACCGCCTGCACCGCATCCGTATGAAAGACGACTCCCCGTTCACGACAAATCGCCCCGATCTCACGAATGGGTTGAATCACTCCGATCTCGTTGTTGGCGGTCATCACGCTCACGAGAATCGTCTTGTCCTCGATCGCATCCGCCACTTGCTGAGGATCGATGAAGCCCTGCTCATCCACCGCCAGGTAGGTCACACGCTTGCCGTCCCGCTCGAGAGCCTTGCATGAGTCGAGCACGGCCTTGTGCTCCGTATGCACCGTGATGATGTGATCGCCGCGGTCGGCGTACATCGAGGCGACACCCTTGATCGCCAGATTGTTCGATTCCGTCGCCCCGCTGGTGAAGATGATCTCCTTGGGGTTCGCGCCGATGAGCTCCGCGATCTGACCGCGGGCCGTATCGACCGCTTCCTCCGCCGTCCATCCAAAAGCATGGGTACGACTCGCAGCGTTCCCATACACCTCACAGAAATACGGACTCATCGTCTCGAACACCCGGGGATCCACCGGGGTTGTCGCGTTGTAATCCATGTAAATCGGAGTCTTCATTGGTCAGACAACCTCTGCGTCCTGGAACACGCTCGCACTCGTTCGCTTCAATTCGGACCTCTTTGGTCCACTTTCAGGTTTTATCGTGTTCCGGGGGGGCTGTCAACGGATTCCGAATTCATATACGACTAAATCAGTCGCATATGGCCATTCGGTTGACACAGCGCCATTGAGAGTCCTAGAGTCCGACCAGGAATTGACCCGGACATTACTTCACAGGAGGAGCAAGGATGATTCAGACCGAGCCCTCGGGAAATCCGCAGAAACCGACCAGCCGCCTCCCGGGCGTACGCCATGTGATCGCGGTTGGAAGCGGCAAGGGAGGCGTCGGCAAGTCGACGGTCGCCGTGAACCTCGCTCTTGCGTTGAAAAACACGGGGGCCCAGGTCGCCATCCTGGATGCCGACATCTACGGCCCCTCTCTTCCCATCATGCTGGGGACTCGTGATCAGAAACCCAGCATGAAGGATGAGCGCGTGATCGTCCCCGTGGAAGCCCATGGGATTGCGATGATCTCCATGGGATTTCTCATCAAGCCGGACGATGCGGTCATCTGGCGAGGCCCGATGCTCTCCAAGGTCCTCCAGCAATTCATCGATGATGTCGACTGGGGAGAACGTGACTACCTCATCATCGATCTCCCGCCCGGAACCGGAGATGTCCAACTCAGCATCTCCCAGATGCTCGACGTCGCCGGTGCAGTGGTCGTTACGACACCCCAGGACGTTGCCATGGCAGATGTCCGACGCGCCATGAAGATGTTCGAGAGAACCCGCGTGCCGGTCATCGGACTCGTGGAGAACATGGCGTGGTTCACCTGCCCGGATACCGAAAAGCGCTACCCCATCTTCGGCGAGAGCCGAACTCAAAAGGCCGCCGACGAATGGGAGATTCCCCTCCTCGCGTCGATGCCCATCGATCTCGCTCTCGCTCCTGCGGCCGATCGGGGCGAACCCATCGTCATCGCGGAGCCCGACGGCGATCAGGCCGAGCGATACCGGGGTCTTGCGAAATCGGTCCTCGATGTCATTGAGAGCAGCGGTGACACGCCTGCCAATTCCGAAAAATTCGACGAGTTCTTCAGCGGGTGAGGCGCGTGGAGGGCACAGCTCCTTCCTCGTGATTCCCGGAATGAATGCCCTTCACCACCTGGCGCCAGATGGGAAGCGCCGTCGACGCCCCGCCACCACGGGGTAGCGGGCGATTGTCGTCGAAGCCCACCCACACGGCCACGACCCCCCGATCCGAGTACCCCACGAACCAGCTGTCACGCGCTTTGCTGGAGGTTCCTGTCTTCCCCGCCAGTTCCAGGCCGGGAATCGCGCCTGCTTCTCCGGTCCCACGCTCCACGACCGCCCGCAGCAATTCCTTCATGACGCGGCCCGTCTCCCGCGACAACAGCCTCTTCGGGACCGTGGGAACCGGCCACAAATTGGTCCCCGTCGGATGCAGTACGCGACGAATCATCGTGGGCCGAGCCTGGATCCCCCCGTTGGCAAAGACCGAGAAAACGCCCGCCATCTCGAGAGGCGTCACGGCCGCCGATCCAAGCGCCAATGTCAGATCAGACGGGAGCGTGCTCTCCAAACCGAACGCCTTTGAAAGCGCATGCACGGGTTTCGTCGTGACCGTGGCCAACACCTGAACGGCCACACCGTTCAGGGAGTCCGCCATGGCATCCGCAAGCGTCACGGACTCCCGACTCCACAGTCGATCATGGTTCTGTGGCACCCAGCGTCCACCCCGCCCGTCCCGCCAACTGCGGGGCGAATCCTCCCACAGACTCTCCGAATCCACCTTCCCGGACTCGAGCGCTGCAGCGAACACGATGGGCTTGAAGACACTCCCCGCCGAGCGCCGGGCATGCAACGCGCGATTGAAGCCCCGTGCCAATGAGCGTTCCCCCCCCACGAGGGCGCGCACCTCACCGCTCAAGCGATCGAGCGCCACCACCGCTCCCTGAGGGCCCATCCCCCACACTCCCACGGGCTTCTCCAACGTCTTGGCCTGACCTGGTTTCAAGATCACCCGTACGCGGTGCCCGACACGAATCCGACTGGCTCCCGTCTGGGGATCCACATGCCGCGCATCCGGGGTGTCACGGACCACCACAAGCCCCTCGTGCGTCGCCACCTCAAAAGACTCGGGGGTTCCGCCATGAGTAACGACCAGTCCGTCGCATGCATCGCTCATGCACACTGCCAGTCGAGAACGGACCGCATCTCGCTCCTCCGGCTCCACCCACATGAGAGACGAGAC
>CAVOCR010000458.1:0-2997 GCA_963694245.1 Myxococcota bacterium | reverse complement strand
AATTCAACAGGAGGACGGTCCCTTCCTTGTAATGGGCCTCCTCGCCCGCCGTCAAAGCCAGGCCTCCTCGCTGGGGATCGGTGAACCATTCCTGGTAACACGACGACCGCATCACATCGATGAAACCATCGTGATTCACATCTTCCGCAACACACGACCATGCGACATGGGGCCCTACCAACGCGGGGTCACGGACGTCCTCAAAGGTGCCGTCCCCTCGATTGCGCCACAGGACATTCCGGTCCAGTACGGTGGCCACCAGGATATCCGGCCACCCGTCATTGTTCTGGTCGAAAATACAGACCGCCTGGGAGTTGAACAGCCCCCCCCACGCCAGCCTCCTCCGTAGCGTCAACAAAGGTCCCATCTCCCTGATTGAGGAAGAGCCGGTCCGGGGCCTTTGCGACCCCGTTTTCGCTCGATTCCTTGACGACGCCGAGGACTCGGTTGGCCACGAAGAGGTCTAGATGGCCATCCAGATTCACATCATCCCACGCCGCCCCTGCGCTTCCAAAACTCGGCTTCCCTGCTCCAAACGCGCCCGACATCTCCGTGAACGTGACCTCCCCTGTCCCCGAATCCACGGCGTCATTGCGGTAGAGACCGTTCGGGCATGCCCACGCATTGCTCCCGCAAGTGAGGAACAGGTCCATGTCACCGTCCCCATCCATGTCGGCCGCGAACGCGCCAATGTTCACGGCGACGGAGGCCGTGAAGCTCTCTTGTGCGACAAAACTCCCGTCGCCTTGATTGTTCAGGAGCTTTCCAGGCTGACGAGGTCCGCCGAGATACAGGTCCACCCACCCGTCTCCATTGAAGTCGACCGCCGCCACCCCCTGGTTGATGTCCCATGCGTCGTCCACCCCGGCCTCCTCCGCAACCTCATCGAAGGTCGGAAAGGCCTCGGCTTCATCCGACACACCTCGGCATCCCACGATCGCCACGGAGAGCGCGAAGACTGCGTTCGCCATGGGGCTCGCGAAGGATTGGGAACCCATGCCTCTACTGTCCGTGTTCATCGTCCACCGCTGGCACGCCGACTTCACCTGATTGCCCCCCCCTGTATGCAGTGCGCTACTTCAGTGTCAAAGTGAGCCTCCCGCGAACGTGGTGCCCGAAACCGGTCGTCCACCTCGTGATTCTTCCGAGGGTCCTGTTCACGCCGCATCCCCCTGAGAAGTGGACACTGAAGTCATGGGGACGCTGCGACGGGACGCGGCGCATTTCCTGCGCCGGCGCCGACCCCGGGAAAGAAAGACCCGGCCCCCCTCAACTTCCGATGAGTCGTGGCGTTCGCCCGAGGGTCAGCTGGTTGCGGGGAATCACCTGCACGGCCTTGTCAGTGAAGCCAAAGACGCGATCGAGTTCATCGAGGGCGGGTTCGGGGTCGAATCCGGTACACGAGAAGCAGTCAAAGGTCAGGAAATCGACCTCCGGGAAGGTGTGGATGCTCATGTGCGATTCCGCGATCATGACGAAACACGAGTACCCAAAATGCTGCTCCTGCCGTGCGCGGAGATCGTCCCGAAGCGAGCACGCCGTGTCGGACTGGCCCAGACCCTCGCGCTCCAGTCCTTCGAGGACCCGCGTCATTTCACCCGATGCATGGGGAAACTTCACAATCACCGGCGGCAAGACCATGGTCATCCCCAGTCGCTCGACGATCGAGTCCAGACAGGCCTTTCCGACATCGGCGCTCACCAGGGCCTCCCGCTTCCCGCACACCGCATCGACAAGCAAATGTTTCCCATTGTACTCGTACATTGGCTCCCCCTCCCTCGTTCGCGTCTGAGCCCGTGCAGCTCCCCAGATGCCCCGCAGATCTCATGGGCCCTGAACCTGCGGAGTCCCGCTCAAGCCTCAGTCAGGCTCCCGCAGCGCGGGGAAGCATACCACGTCTCATCGGGGGCTACCGCCTCATGGCTGCCGTCCCCGCCATCACCCGGGATCCGTGGGCCGTTGCCCCACCAATACCCCGGGCCGTGTGGGCGAAAAGACTTCGAGGGACGCCCCCGATCGTCCTTTTGTCGCCCATTCAGCGAGGGCCTCTCCGAGCGCTGGAGTGAACTTGAATCCATGCCCGCTGAGACCCGCAGCAAAGGCCACTCTCGGGGTACACGGGCTGGATCCCACCACAAAATGCCCATCTGCGCTCAGGGTGTACATGCAGACCGCAGACGCCACGACCTCCCGGGGGTCCACCTGGGGAAGACACGCCTCCAGAAAGGAGGCGACCCGCCCGACATCCCCGGTCCGGAGTTCCCGGTCCAGCTTCAGGGGGTCATGAACCGGATCACCCCCGGAATGTTCCGCGACTTTCACCACGCCATCCTGGAGGGCCGGGAATCCGTAGAACACGCCGTCCGGTCGCTCATAGAGAAACACCGGGCTTCCCTTCTCGGGGCAATAGGCCCCCTCCTCTGCCCGATGCCACAGGAGGACCTTCCGGACCACCTGAAGGGGGATCTGAAGGAAGTGAAGAAGACGCGGTGCCCATGCTCCTGCGGTGATGATGAGCTTCTCCGTCCGGACCTCTCCGCGGTCCGTCATGACGACGACCTCGGGCCCTTCGACACGCCAGCCGTGCGCTTCTGCATCGGTCCACAATTCCGCGCCACCCTGGACCGCTTGCGCCGCATGCGCCCGCACACAGGCTTCCACGGCGAGGACGCCTCCCTGCCGCTCAAACACGCCCACGTGCCCGCTCGGAACCTGGAACCCCGGAAAACGGGCCTCCACTTCCGCTCCTGTCCACTCATCGACCTTCAGGTCATGGGTTCGGGCGGCTTCCAGCACGCCAGGAACCACCTCCCCGTCCGGCGGCCCAATCTCGAGCACCCCCGTTTCCCGGTAGAGCGCTTCGCCTGAATCTCGCTCAAGCGCCGCCCACAACGCATGAGAGCGCCGAAGAAGGGGCACGTAATCTGGATGCTCGTGATACGCCGTTCGAATGACACGGGTCTCCCCATGAGAGCTCCCGCGATCATGTCCAGGGGG
>CAVOCR010000457.1:0-3004 GCA_963694245.1 Myxococcota bacterium | reverse complement strand
ACAAAGGGGAAATTTGTCGTCGAGGTGACTCGCGCATGGGCTCCCAATGGCGCCGATCGCTTCTACAATCTCGTCCAGATCGGCTACTTTGACGACATCGCGTTCTTCCGGAACATCGCGGGCTTCATGGTTCAATTCGGAATCCACGGAAACGGCAAGGTCAACCAGGTCTGGAAAGAGGCGAAGATCTCCGACGACCCCGGCGTCGAGACGAACGCGGCGGGCATGGTGACCTTTGCCACGGCCGGACCCAACACGCGCACGACCCAGCTCTTCGTCAATCACGGAAACAACCGGCGACTGGATGGCATGGGCTTCTCACCCTTCGGAAAGATCGTCTCCGGTCTCGATGTCGTCAATTCGCTCTACAGCGGATATGGCGAAGGAGCTCCCCGAGGACGAGGCCCCGCGCAGGGACGGATGCAGAGCGAAGGAAACACCTACCTCCGCGCCGATTTCCCAGAGATGGACTACACGACTGGCGCCCGGATCCTCCCCTAGCGGAATCCACCCATGGACGCACCTCGGAACCACGGATACATCAACCGCCTGGTGGACGGCATTGAAGCCGCCCCCGGGCGTATCGTGCTTGCGGCAGCTGTCCTCTTCGTCCTCGCAGCGCTGGCCAGCAGCCAGCTCCAGATCCGCCAGGACCTCAAGCTCCTGATCCCCGAGACCTATCCCTCCATCGTGCACCTCGAAGCACTCCAGGAGCGGATGGGAAACCAGACCGATCTCCTCGTGACCATCGAGGGACCCGATCGTGCGGAGAATCGTGCCTTCGGACACGCGCTCGCAGACAGCATGCGAACGCTTCCCTCCATCCAATGGGTCGTCTTCCAGCGGGATCCCGCCTTCTTCGAGAAGAACGCGCTCCTGTATTCCAACGTCGGAGATCTCCTGGAGCTTCGCCGACGGGTCATCGAGCGCATCCGTGAGGAGGTCGCCGGCGAATTCGTGGTCGACCTCTCTGAGGGCGCCCCCGCCTCCGAAACGGCGAAAAACGCCCTCGACGAGGACTCGATTCGAGAAGAAACCGACATCGCCGACCGCTTCGACGAATACTGGGAGTCCGAAGAGGGCACGGTCATGGTCCTGAAGGCGCGTCCGACCGATGGGACGACGAACCTCACCTTCACCCGCCAGCTTGTCCACGACACGGAAGCGCTCATCGCGACTCATGCGCCCGCTCAGGCCACGGCCCGCGTCGTCGGGGACTACGCCCGACGCCTGCGAAACGTCCGCACGCTGGAAGGAGATGTGATCCAGGGAAGCGCCGCAGTTCTCTGTGCCCTCCTCTTCTGCATCTGGATCTATTTCCGACGCCTTCGCGCCGTGGCGCTGGTCCTCATGCCGCTCCTGGTCTCGGTGCTCGCCGCTCTCGCATTCGCGAGCCTCACCTGGGGCTACCTCAACATCGTCAGCGCATTCATTTTCGCAGTGCTCCTCGGACTCGGGATCGACTTTGGTGTTCACGTGCATGGACGCTACGAAGATGAACGTCACCGCGGACTCGATCGCCCCCAGGCACTCAAGACCACTCTTTCCACCACGGGCCAGTCCACAGCTGCCGGCGGGATCAGCACCGCGGGCGCTTTCTCGCTGCTGGCGCTCGCCGACTTTCAGGGATTCGCACAATTCGGGGTCGTGGCTGCCGTGGGAATCCTCCTCGCCCTGGTCGCCGTCTTCGTCGTGATGCCAGCGCTGATCGTTCTCGTGGAACGCCAATGGGGATGGAAGCCTCTCGCCCGGCACACGAAGACCGCCCACACGACGCACGGGGGAGACCTCTCCCGCTGGCGTGTACCGCTCGCAGTCATCGCTCTTCTGGGAGTCGCGGCCGCCGTCGCGGGCGCGTGGGTGGCTCCGAGCGTCGAGTTTGAATACGACTTTCGCAAACTGGGGCCTGAAAAACGGGCCCGCTCAGGACCCGGCCCCGACGTCCGCTGGAAGGAGGCGCTTGGAAAGACCTGGACCCTCGCTCCGGCGGTCGCGATCCCCGACACCCTGGAGCAAACAGAGAGCATCCATCGACAGCTGGATGTTCTTCTCGATCTCAGCGAAGAGCAGCTCAGGAACCTGGAAGGGATCCGGTGGCTGGAGGTCCATCATGCTCCTCCCGCGCCGCCAGAGCCGGAGTTCGACGAAGACGACGACCCCTTCGGTGACCCGATCGAAGAGAGCGATACCGGAGGCGCATCCCCCGAAATCCAGGCGGCGATGGCTGAAATCCCCGGAGGAGACGGCGCCACGTTTCTGTCGCGCTGCACTCCCAATCCGGCGGTCTGGAGCTGTCTTGGAGTGGCCAGGACCCCGTTGAGCGCCCTCGCGACGTATGCCCCAGAGCGCGCTCTGGAAATGGGGAGAAAACTCCGGCAGATCGTCTCCATCTACTCCTTCGTCCCGAATGAACAGGAGAAGAAGCTCCTGTTGATCCGGGACATGCGCCGGCGCGTGGACCAGAAGCGGGGAAGCTTTTCCGCCGAGACCCTGAAAGAGCTCGACTCCTGGTTTGACTACCTTGAGGTGGATGCCCCCTTTGAGACCGTGGATCTCCCCGACTGGATCCGAGATCAATTCGTCGAATCCTCCGGCGAGGGAGAACACCACGGACGATTCGTCGTGATCCGCAACGGCGGGTCCAAGCAGAACTACACCACAGCGAGTCGACTTCGGAGCGCGTTCCTGACCCTGGAGACCCCCACAGGAACTGTCCCCGTGGGCGCGAACTATTTCGTCATGCCCGAAATCATCGACACGGTTCGAGACGAGGGGCCCTGGATCATCGGTCTCGTGCTCCTCGCCATGACGCTGATCGCCTTCCTGCTCCTGCGATCAGCGCTGGGTGCGGGGATCGTGCTCGCCACGGTGCTCTGTGGAGTCCTCTGGATCCTCGGCCTGATGGTTCTCCTCGACTGGAAGGCAAACTTCTTCAATCTCATCGCCATCCCGCTGCTTCTCGGCATGGGAGTCGACGACGCCCTGCACGTCTATCACCGATACC
>CAVOCR010000456.1:0-3005 GCA_963694245.1 Myxococcota bacterium | reverse complement strand
TGACGGGGTCAAAGTAGTCGAGTCGCTGGCCACTCGCGGCGGAATGCTTCCCGAGGTCGTAATCCGTTCGATTCGCGACGCCTTCCAATTCCCCCCATCCCCAGGGGTAGGCGTACTCGATGTCGAAGCATCCCTTCGCGTAATGGGCCAGTTCCTCCGGCTCATGGGGCCGGAGTCGGAACTTGCTGGGGTCGTTCGCATACTGTTTCCACCAGTTCATGCGCTCTTCCTTCCAATAATCCATCCAGTCGTCATCGGTTCCGGGCTCGCAGAAGAACTCCATCTCCATCTGTTCAAACTCACAGGAACGGAAGATGAAATGCTCCACTGTGATTTCGTTTCGGAACGACTTCCCCATCTGGGCGATGCCGAAGGGCACCTTCATGGAAGTGGACTGCTGGACGTTGGCGAACTGCACGAACATCGCCTGCGCGGTCTCGGGGCGCAGATACACCGCGCTCGGTTTGACGAGGTCTTCAATGGCTCCGCGGAGTTCGCGGCCAGAGAGGTCCTTCAAGTCCCCATTCTCGATCGCCGCAGCGACGGCCCCCATCGGGTCGGTGGATCCGATGGCTGATTTGAACATCAGATTGAATTGCCGTTCGTCCGAGAGATAGGGAGAGGAGCAGACAGGGCAGACATAGCCGCATTCACCGGCCTTTGCGCCGACGAGTGTCTTTCCTCGCCGCTCCACGCCACCCTCGAATTGACTCTCGATGATTCCGAGGGCGGTCTTGGCTGCGCCCTTGTCGGGAAATTCCATCGTGAGGTCTTCACCGGCCTGTACCTGAGGTGCCTGATCGGCGCGAAATCGCTCCTTGCAGATCTTGCAGTCGACGAGCGGGTCGGAGAACCCCGAGAGATGTCCTGAGGCCTCCCATACGCGGGGATGCATGATGATCGACGCGTCGATTCCGACGACGTTCTCTCGGGAGTGCACCATGTTCCGCCACCAGGCGTTCATGAGGTTGCGCTTCAACTCCACCCCCAGGGGGCCGTAGTCATAAGCGCTCTTCAATCCCCCGTAGATTTCAGAAGACTGGAAGACGAATCCACGTCGTTTGCACAGGGACACGACTTTCTGCATCACATCGTTCATGGCGCTCCTCCGCAGGACTTCTAGGCCTGAAGCCGCCGCATGTTAACGACCTCAACCCCGTTCGGCAAGCATGTCCATGGCTTCGATTGACGTGGATGAAGAGGCTTGGCAGCGGGACGGGGGATCCCGCACCATGTGCGTGGGAGGTACAAAGCATGAATGCAAAGGTTCAGCAGGGACTCGTGATCGTCGGAGCGTGTGTGTTTCTCGGATTTGGGGGATGGCTCTTCTGGATTCCCGAGGCCCTCGAGGGGATTGGAATTGTTCTGGGAACAGCTGAGGCACGGATCGACATCCGTGCGACCTATGGAGGGTTGGAGCTGGGACTTGGGACCTTCCTGCTGATGTGCGTGTCCAGACCTGAATGGATTCGCCCGGGGCTTGTCGCGTCTGCGTGCGGGGTTGCGGGGCTTGGAGTGGGGCGACTCGGTGGGATTCTTCTCGAAGGGGAGGGGACACCCTTGATGTGGATGTTCCTCGGCATCGAGGTTGTCATGACAGGAGTTTATCTGATGGCCATTCGGGCGAATTCAGCGCAGTCGGCGTGAACGTACGACGCTGAGCGTCGGTGTGAGTCGCTTCCGGATGATCTGCTGGGCGGCGGCGTTCCAGAGGAGCATGCGGGCCTCAAGTGCACCGCGGGCCACCTTCTCGACATCCGCCCATTTTTGTTCGTCCTCCCCGCAGAGGCTCACGAGCAGGCGGCGCGCCATGGGACCGTGGTCGCCTTCATCCACCTCGATGTGCCGCTCGAGATACATCCGGAACCAGTTGCATTCGAGACGGGATTCATCGCTGGCGGGTTCGAGGATTTGACGGAAGAGGTCCGGAATCAGCTCTTCTCGTCCGAGGAGAAACGCAGCGGCGACTTCGTGGTCCTCGCCTCTGGTCATCTCCATGGTCTTGAGGACAAATTCCCGCGTGGCGTCCTCAATGGGGAGCGGTGCGAGTGCTTTTTCCAACGGGAGCCCGTGTGCCACAGCCCGCGAGAGGGCGCGGATGGGTCGGGTGTCTGCGTCCACCTCCTCCATTGCGGAGAGGTAGAGTTCGAAATGACTGACGTACATGCCCGGAGCGATTTCGTCGCTCTCTTCACCGAGCACGATCTCATTGATCAGCCGCGCTGCAAGTGGATTGGAGGGGGGGACCCAGGGGACCGTCACCGAAGTGAGTCGTCGTTGCAATTCCTTGAGGAGGGACATGAAGTCCCAGACCGCAAAGCTGTGCGCTTCCATGAAGAGCTGGAGGGAACGCTGGTCCGTGATGAGTCCATACACCGGATGGGAGAGAAGCGCTTTCTGTAGATTCTGGAGTTCCTGCACGAGCCGCCGGTGCTGCGCGGATTCGGGGCCGGTGGCAGCACTCTTCTGTTCTTCAGAACGCTCACTGTTCATCGTAGGTCACTCCCGGGTCATGGCAACTTCCGGCAACGTATCTTTCGTGGGCAGGATCATCAAGCAGTCAATGCACAAGTGCCGGCTGGATGGGCGAATGGGAGCGGGACAACCCGCGATGTCAGTCTTCCGTGATCTCCCAGTGGAGTGGGGCCATGCGTTCCAATAGGTGGAAATCGGGAGTGTCGCCGGGTCCCGGGTGGAGCGAGGCGTGTTGACGGTTGTTCGGGGGGCCATGGATGGCATGGGCATTCATCCGGTGCGGTCCCCGGGGCAACAGGTTCCAGGGAAGGACGGCTTCACCCCTCCACCGAGTCCCTCTTCGTGAGACGGTGTAGTGCATCGGGAGCGTGCGGGCCACGGCGTTTCGGACTCCTTCCAGCTGGAGGACAAGGTGGTGTCCGTGGGGTCCGAGTTCAATTTCCAGATAATGCGCCTCCGGGCCCGCGATGAAGACCTCGACGACCTCGTGGTGCCACAGTCCATCCAGGGGCCCGGCAGGTCCTGGGGGC
>CAVOCR010000455.1:0-3010 GCA_963694245.1 Myxococcota bacterium | reverse complement strand
TACCGAGGCCGCCCGGAACAGCTATCCACGCGGAGATGTTCTTCGGGCCGTGTTGACTGAGTTCATCGTCCAGTAGTCCATCCCCGGGAGAGGAAATGGAACGGAAAAGGCGCCAATTGGCGTCTTTTCCACGTTCAGGCCTCGAGGATTTGATGAAGCCGTTGGACGACCTCTGCGAAATCTTCGTCAGGTTCCTTGCCGGTGGATTCCAGGCTTTCCAACACATCGCGTGCGGCATCCAGCGCGAGGAGCATGACCCCGACTTTGGGAGAGTCCAGCTGCAGATCGCCGTCTCGCATGCAGCGTTGGACCAGCTGTGCCCCGGGGGCGAACACCTTGTTCAGACGTTCGAGTCCCAGCTCAGGGGCTTCGCGCGCGATGAGTTCGAAGACTTCCCGCACGCGATCCGTGCGGAGGTCATTCTCGGCGGGCCCACCCGAGTTCGAATAGGTCGATGCGAGGTCTTCTTCCAGGATGAGCAGCTCATCCTCTGCGGCATCGAAGCGGGCCCCGATATCGCCCATGAAGCGCCGCAGCCCTCCTGCCAACTCCGCTGAATCGCGCACTGATTCCTCCCTTCGTGGTTTCTTCTCGTACTGTAGCGCTCCCGGAGTTTGGATGCGACCGTGAAAATTCACAGCCCTTCTGTTTGGAACCGATGCGGGAGTTCTCTATCCTGATGGGTGGAGAGAGCATGCGCAGAGCGTCTCAATTTCAATTGGTCTCCTGGATCCCAGGGGTTCTTCTTCTACTCGTGCTCGCAGGGTTCGCCGGAGGCATCGGCTGCAATGAGAGTGTCGCCGCCTGTGATCCGGCCTGTCAGGAGCGGGAGTGTGGGGGCGATGGATGCGGCGGTTCGTGCGGAGAATGCGATCTGGGAATGCTCTGTTCGTCTGCGGGGGTCTGCCTGGACTCGTGCGGCGGATGCCCTCCAGGTACGCAGTGCGCGTTGGACCAGTGTCTTCCGCTCTGTACACCGCAATGCGGGAGCGCCGTGTGTGGTTCCGATGGGTGCGGAGGCTCCTGTGGGCAGTGTGAATCTCCTGCGACCTGTCAGCCCGGGGGGGCGTGTGCATGCCTCTCCTCCTGTGAGGGAGTCGAGTGTGGTGACGATGGATGCGGGGGCTCCTGTGGGGAATGTCTCCCGCATCAGTTCTGCACAGTCGGTGGGCAGTGCGCGTGTGACGCGATCTGCGCGGGAAAGAGCTGTGGGGACGATGGATGTGGTGGGTCCTGTGGAGAGTGTGATTTCCTGGAGATCTGCGTGAGCGGTTCGTGCATCGGAGGATGCACATCGCAGTGTGAGGGAAAGGTCTGTGGTTCCGATGGGTGCGGGGGTTCCTGCGGTGAATGCCCGGTGGATCAGGTGTGCGCCGAGCACGGATGTCATGATCCCATCGTCGAGGGCGCCTCCTGCTTTGGGACTCCAGCCCCGTGTGAGCAGGACACGACGTGTCATTTCAATGTCGCGCACAGCGATCAACTCTGTTACGCCGACCAGCTCCCTGGTTTTGATTGCGGAGCGGGCAAGGGGGGCTGTGAAGAGGGGGCCTCCTGTTGGCCGTCCGATGCCTCCTATCAGGATGGGAAATGCCTGTTTGACGTGGGCATTGGCTCGCCGTGTGGTCCGGGTCACGGGGGGTGCGCAGCGGGGGCGACGTGTGGCCCCGAAGATGCGAGCTTCACCACCTGGAGATGTCTTTCGGATCTACAGCAGGGGGACATCTGCGGCGAGATTGGGCTGGGAAATTGCGCGGAGGGTTCCGCCTGTCTTCCGGAGAGCGATGAGGAGAGCGCGGGATTCCGCTGCCTCCCCGATCAGCCGGTGGGAGCCCTGTGCGGTTTTGGGATCGGGTTGTGCAAGGAAGGCGCGATCTGCAATTGGACGAGCTTCGCGTTCGACACGGCGCTCTGCTACCCGGACGGCGTCGCGGGATCTCCCTGCAAGGTCGCCGCGAATGATGTCGGCATGGGGGCCTGCAAGGGCGATCTGACCTGCTTCTGGGAGGATGCGACGGAGCAGTCTGCGGCGTGTTTTCCCGACGGATCGCCTGGAGACGCGTGTGGAGCGCCGGGATTTGGCGGGTGTCTTGGAAGCTACAATGCGTGCGGACTGGATCCGGCCACGGAGACGGGCACCTGTCAGAACGCGGGGCTCGCGGGCGCTCCTTGCGGGGATGGCAACGGCTGGTGCCATCCCGGAACCTCGTGTCTCTTCGACGATGTCTCGGAGACCACGTCTCATTGTCAGAAGTGGGTGTTTGAGGGCCTGGAGTGTGGTCTGGGTCTTGCGGGATGCTGGCCTCCGCTTGGATGTGTCACGGAGACCGATGAGGACACGGAGGGGCTGTGTACCGATCTGTGCACCTTCGTGGATCCCAAAACCGGTTCTGCGCAGAAGACCTATTATGAAAATGGGGACTGTGATTCGATCTGCTGGAGCTATGATCCCGACTGCGCGTATTGAGTTTTCCCTTTAGGTTTCAATGGTTTCAATTGAGCAGTGACCTTCCGTGGTCAGGGGAGGGGGAATCGAGCTATGCTCGGGGTTCACACGCCCTCTGGAGGAATCATGCTGCCCCGCACCCTCGAGCGACTTTTCGTCGCGTTTCTCTTGAGTTCATCGGTCTCATTCATCGCCATTCCAGACGCCGCCGCCTGCGGAGGGTTCTTCTGTTCCAATCTTCCCATGGACCAGGCGGGCGAGGAGATCGCGTTTGAGATGACGCCGGAATACGTGATGGCGATCATCAAGATCTTCTATCAGGGGGAAGCCGAGGACTTTTCATGGATTCTGCCGCTGCAGTCGGTCCCGGAAGTGGGGACCAGCTCCGGCACGATCTTTGAGCGGCTCCACAATCGGACGGACCCCAGCTTTGAGCTCCAGGGCATGTGGGACAATCAATGCGGCTGGTGGTTTGCAGTTCCCGAGGCAGACGGTGGCGGGGGCGGAAGCGGGAACGGTGTCCTCGTTCTGGATGCGGGTCAGGTCGGCCCCTACGACTACACG
>CAVOCR010000454.1:0-3019 GCA_963694245.1 Myxococcota bacterium | reverse complement strand
AGCCACCCCGAATGCTGCTGCGAGCGGGATGGTGAAGTTGTCATCCACGGGGCCGGTGAAGAGCTCCGCCAGTGTCCCCGAAAACGCGCCTCCGAACGCAACCACCGCCAGAGTTCCTGGCGACATGGGCGGTCCGTATTGCATGAGAACCGCGAGGGCGCTGAACCAGGCAATGCCGAGGAACGCGAGGGAGCCTTCGAGGGAACGTCCTTCTTTCAGAAGAATCCTCCCCCATCTGCGCCCCACGAGCGAAGCCGCGGGATCCGCGAGGCCGAGCACCATCACGCCGACCGAGGCCGCGAGCGGCGAGGCCACCACTGCGAGAATCAACAACGCGGTCGCGTACCACGTCGCGGAGTTGATCTGGTGATGTTCGTGCGGATGCGCGATCGGCCCGAAGAACCGCATCAAAAGCGTATTGAACCGCGGGCTGTACCGCCGAATCACCTCACACGTCCAGGCCCAGAGCGCGATCGAACCGATGAACCCGATCAGCCCGGGCTGGGCGAAGACATGCTGGATGGTCATGAGCGCCAGAAATCCATTGAGAACATGGAGCAGCGTCCGAAGGCCGTTGGTGGGTCGAATGGTCGGAACCGCGTGTTTCCCGAGACTCTCTGCAAGCCGAGCGTACGCGGGCTGGAGACGAACGCGCAGTTCCTCCATCTCCTCCTGCCAACGCTCCCGACGCAACGCCATGGCTTCCCGCTTCTCACGAAGCAGTTCAGCCATCTGCTGCACCCCTTCGCCGACTCTGCGGATGCGCTCATCGCGCTCGGCCAGACCTTCCCAACGAGCCGCCGACTCCTCCATCCGAAGCGCCAGACTTTGCAGGCGGTCTTCGAGACGCTGAGTCATGTCCTTCTTCCAACGCGCCGGATCGAGCTGATTCAGCAGAGCATGCAGCTCCACTGCAATCGCCTCACCTTCGGTCTGGAATGTCTGGGGCATCGTATCACCGTGACCTTGCGCACGCGGTTAGAAATTCGTATCGGCGTAGACGCCACCCGCGCCTGAGAAACCACTGTTTCCGAGCGAGAGTCCACCGGAGCCTCCCGTCCCAGAAGAACCACCGGAAAGAAAGACATTGAGTGTCTTAGCCGACTCGAGGGAGATTCCGCCAGCATTCCATGCATAAATTCCGTAGGACGAGCCCCCGCAGCCGCCGCCGCCGCCGCCGCCGTGGCCACCCTGCCCGCCGGTTCCACCGGCACCGCCGCTCCCCGCGCACCAGGTGGCGGTCGAGCCGGAACCATCGGCGCCGCCGAGCCCGCCTTCACCCGGAATGCCCCCGACTCCTCCCGATCCACCCGGGCCGCCCAGACCTCCAGCGCCACGGGTCACGAGATTGTCCACGAGCACGGGAGCCGTGCCCACCGCCTGCGTATAATCGAGGAAGATGGCAAAGGATCCTCCGCCACTTCCCCCCCCGCCACCGGAGATTCCCGAGCATCCTCCCGAGCCTCCGCCCGCGCCCGAACCTCCGACATCGGAACCTCCGCAGCCGCACACCTCCGTACCGCCACCCACTCCCCCACCGCCGCCGCCGCCGCCGTGGGTTCCGTCGGCACCGTCGAGGCCTGACGAGGTGGACCATTCGCCTTGAACCACGTTCCCGGAGGCGGAGATGCATCCCTGGCCTCCTGCACCAAACACGCCCAACGTGCCCTTCGCGCCATCCGCTCCCTGACCGGATTTCTGGTTCGCAGGGATCAGACATTCATTGCAGGAACCTGTCCCCAGCGCACACGACGAGCCCGAGTCACTGCAGGATTGCCCACACACACCGGTGCATTGTCCCGCGCAGAGAGAATCCCACGCCGTGGCGCAGCAAAAGGAGTCCAGCGCACAGACGCAGGATTCGCATGGACACCCCCCGCACCCTGGGACGCCCGTCGCGCTGCACCCTGGCGGGCCGGAACCTCCGCTCAAATTGGAGATCAAGCCATCATAGCCCTGCGACCCACCGGAACCGCCCCCGTTGGCCCCCGGCTTCCCGCTCTCATCGGGACTCTGAGCAGCCGCATTGTAGGCGGGACAATGACCGTCGCCTCCCTGGCCACCGGAAACCTCCGTCCCGCCGCATTGAAGCACTCCGCCGCTCCCGCCGGATGTATGCTTGCCGGAAGAACAGGGACCCACGTCGGCCGCGGGAACCCCGGAAGTCCCCTCGGTGCCATCAGCGCCATCCGCTCCCTTGTCTCCAGGCAGGCCCGGACCGCCTCCCCCGGAAAAGATGCGATTCTTTCGAATCTCGACGGAGCCATCCACATTCCGCAGATAGAGCGCGTAGGCGCTTCCTCCTGCCACTGGGTTGTCCGAACCAAAGATCAGAAACCCATCCAGACGAGTGGGCGTGGTTTGATTCACGATTCCAATGGCGTTCACGGTTCCGGGATGATTCGAATCCGTCGAGGGCTGCCCCAGGATCACGGTCTCGTACAAGAGGACATCCCGCACCACGAAGTCTCCGGAGTATCCGCCATACATCGAGATGCTCGACTTCAAGATGACGTTCTCCGAGTACACTCCCGTCGCCACGTAGACATCCCTCAGGTTGCCCTCCTCTGCAGCCACCAACGCCTTCCCGATGGTCAGGAACGGCTCTTCCAGAGTCCCCGGATTCGCATCGGAGCCTTCTTTGGAGACAAAGACCGAATTCTCGACCTCCCCATCGATTCCATCGCAATTCTGATCCACACCGTCCGGGAGATCGATCGCCCCATTGAACAGGCATTCGCACCCATCGTTCGGATTCCCATTCACATCACTGTAGAGCGGGTCACACACCAGCACGCAGTCCGGTTCGCCGTCCACGTCCGCGCACGTCGCGAACGCATGTTCGAAATCGAGCGTCGCGCAGTTCTTGTTGCACTTCCCGCAATGTTCATCCGAGGAATAGACCCCTGCTTCACTCTTGTAATCCTCGTCGATCTCACCATCGCAATCATCATCCTGACCGTTGCAGATCTCTCCGGGAACCTCGCAATCGCTCCAACCGTCCGCGGTGCAGAAAGTC
>CAVOCR010000453.1:0-3024 GCA_963694245.1 Myxococcota bacterium | reverse complement strand
CCGCCTGAAGCCTTTGATGACCCGGGTTCCCACCCGGGACAAGCACATCGTCAATGTTTCAGCCATGGAAGGGCAGTTCTACCGGGTGCTCAAGACAGACAAGCACCCCCACACGAACATGGCGAAGGCTTCACTCAACATGATGACTCGCACATCCGCGGTGGACTACATTCGGGACGGGATCCACATGAACGCCGTCGACACGGGCTGGGTCACGGATGAGGACCCCGCGGACATCGCCGCGCGGAAGCGAGTCGAGCAACGCTTCACCCCTCCTCTCGACATCGTTGATGGAGCCGCGCGAATCGTGGATCCCATCCTCGATGGCTTCAACACGGGTCATCACGTCTGGGGCCTGTTTCTCAAGGATTACAAACCCACCGACTGGTAAATTGTGTGGGTTTCGCTGCATCGTATGGGTGGAGCAGAGGGACGCCGGATTGGCGAGGCCGCCAGACTTTCGGACATCCTCCTCCGGCGCCCTGTCGCCATGAGTCGATCCGGGAGTACAGATGAACGCGTCCGAAGTCCCCACCGCCACCCCCGCGTCCAGCGCTGTCTGGCGAGACTGGCACGACACGGAGACCAGCATCCAGATCGGCGTATCGAGTTGCCTTCTGGGGGACGAGGTGCGCTTCGACGGGGGCCACAAACGTTCCCGCTTCATCACGGATGTGCTGGGCACGTGGGTGCAGTATGTGAAGGTCTGCCCTGAGGTCGAATCCGGCATGTCCATTCCCCGACCCACGGTCCGGCTGGTGGACGAAGGAGACGGAATCCGCCTCATGTCACCGAAGACGGGAGAGGATTTCACCGACTCCATGCGTTCGTTCGCGGGGCCTCGAGCCCAGGACATGCTCTCCCTCGGACTGGATGGGTTCATCCTCAAAAAGGGGTCCCCCTCCTGTGGGATGGAGCGACTCCCCATCTACCGGGCAGGACAGCCCTACACCCGTACGGGCTCGGGGCTCTTTGCAGAAGCGTTGATGGAACAGTGCCCGCAACTTCCCGTGGAGGAGGAAGGTCGCCTCTTCGACCCACCGCTTCGGGAGAACTTCATCGAGCGCGTGTTTTGCAGGAATCGATGGCGAAACCTCGCGAGTGGAGGCTTGACCCGCCGGAGACTCATCGCGTTCCACACAGCCCACAAGCTGTTGCTTCTGGCGCACAACGAAGCCGCGTACAGACGTCTCGGGCGCTTGCTGGGCAGCGCGGGGACCCTTCCCGACTCAGAGCTCTTCTCAGCCTACGAAGCGGGGTTCCAGAACTGCCTGCGAACCAGGACCACCCTCAAGCGCCACATCAACGTCCTTCAACACGCTCTGGGGCATTTCAAGAGCCTCATCGGGGCCCGAGAACGTCAGGAGGTGATCCGCACCCTCGATGATTTCAAGGCCGGCCTGATTCCCCTGATTGTCCCCGTCACCATTTTTCGGCACCTCATCCACACCCATCAGGTCACCTGGCTGCAGGAGCAGCTCTACTTCTCCCCGCATCCCCGCGAATTGATGCTCCGCAACCACGTGTGAAGCCGGACTCCAGCGCTTCAGGTACTCCTTCACACGGGTCTTTCGAGCGGTGTTCACGCTGCTCATGGAGCGCACCTTGCCAAAAATGGGGCGCTCCGGCCCCCAGGCCCGATCAAAACGGCCCGGGGTCCAGAAGATGCCCGACCAGGAATTCGGGTCACGCCCATCCAGCGCGAAGCGATTGTTCAACTCAATCATCGTCTGAAGTGCTTCCTGAGGAGAGGCGCTCCATTCCAGAATCTTCTTTCCCCAGAGCATCCGAAGGTAGTTGTGCATCCGTCCCTCAGTGACCAGTTGCCGCTGTGCCGCATTCCACAGGGGGTCATGAATCTGCGCTTCCTCGAAGTCGGCACGGGCATGGAGATGGGGGCCGGGATCGCCCGCAGGGTCCTGCAACGTCTTCAACGGAAAGCTGTCGCTGGTCCGTCGTGCCGACACCCTCCAGTCCACGACGTACTCCCCTCTCTCACGCAGGGGGGCTGCATTGGCGATGCGAAGCGATTGGACGGGACAGGCTGGATCATGCGGAGGGTCTCCACACGGCTTCATTCTGCCATGGGGAAGCTCCCTGGACCTGAGGTCACGAAGCGCCGCGAGATCAGTTCCATTCGACGCCCTTTCTGGACACCGACCCCCGTACAGAAAAGCCGCTCAAGTCAGGCGAGCAAGGAAGGCACGGAGACGATCCACGCTCTCATCGATGAGCGACTCCTGGAAGCGATAGCCGATCTCCTTGCCCATGTCCGGACCCAGAATCGCCTCCTGGGACTGGGCATAGGACGTCGCCTTCAGGGACTCGAAGCGGTCCATGAGAAGCTCGAGCCTTCGGATGGTCGCTGGTTCACGGTGCAGATCGCTCAATTCCAGTTCCACGAGCTTCGGAATCCGCACCCCGGGCCCGAGGATCTCGGCCACCTGCTCTTCCAGTTCGATGCGCCTTGCGTCGATCCGCCACAAACGGAATCGGTTGCCAAACCCAAGCAGGTTGAAGAGGACACTGATGAAGAGACTGATCTGGACGAGCCCGCTCCCGGGGACATAGTTCGCCAGCCAGGGGACATGGTCGTCCAGAACACTCGGCCCTCGGTTCTGGAAGAACTCGGCTGCGGACGGATGCATCGTGTGTCGGCTCGTCTGAGAGGCCGCGAGGTTGTGCTCGACGAGTCCCGGGAACACATCATTGAGCAGAACCAGGAGACCCACGACATCGGATCTCCCCGCACATTCATTCGCGATCACGAGCGTATCCACCTCGAACACGATCTTGTCCGTGGGAGGGATCATCTTCACGGGGTCGTAGCGTCCCGCATCCATGACTCCCGGGCGAAGGGCGGGGAGCCAATGCGCGAGTCCGTCCGCCTGGGGAAAGCTCACAATCTGCATCCCGTGATCGAGAAGCGCCTGAAGGATGAACGTCGAGTCGGGGTGGATGACGAAGACACCGAGGTCCAGTTCGCCGCGTCCCAGCATTTTCAGCTGGTCCCCGATGGGTTGA
>CAVOCR010000452.1:0-3025 GCA_963694245.1 Myxococcota bacterium | reverse complement strand
CAGATCCTCCCAATGCCCCCATTCCCCACCCATCCGAATCCGATGTGTGGCCACCGGGGGGGCCGCCACAAGCTGCCAGAACCGACCGTCGTCATTGCCCTGAACGGCTTTCACAAGCGCCGTGAGCGCCTCGGCTCCCGCACCGGACGAATCCACTCGCTCGAACCAGAAGCTGCCGGACCTCTCCGCCCCCTCGGGAGCGCGCTCCAGGGGGGAGAGTCGAAGAACGGCCGTGGTCTCCTCGGGCCCGCGCAGCTGGCAATCCACAGAGCGCTCTTGAATCGAGACGTGCCTCAATTGCCAGCCTGGGACCACCTCGCCTGATAGGACATGGGGTTCAAAAAGCTGAAGCACCTCGTCTTCGCGACCGCTCTCGATCACCGTCTGAGCCGCTGCATAAGACGAGATCGAGACGAATCCGACCACAAACGCCACACGGAGAAGCATCCGGAGCCAAAGGGAATGGGGGACGAGCAGGTGCATGGAAAAGAGAGAATACGCAATCCCTCGCGCCCTGTCTGCCTCCGAGCCCTTCATCGGAATCAGCCCACCCATGAGGAATGCCTGTGATAGTGTGTGGACCATTCATTCACGTGGTCTTCTGGAGTCTTCAATGCACCGATTGCCGATCCTCGTCTTGTGTCTCTCCATTTGTGGAGTCCTTGCCTGCGCAGAGACCGATGGCAGCGCGGAGCAGACATCCTCCGAAACAGGATTCGGCGTCACGAGCGGAGAAGAAGGAGAGGCGACTGAAACCGGCGCAGGGGAAACCGGCGCAGGGGAAACCGGCGCAGGGGAAACCGGCGCCCCCTTCCTTCTCTGTGAAGACGTCGAATGTGAAGACGGTGACCCCTGTACCGAGGATGTCTGTGACGACACGGGTGAGTGCGTGTACTCCCCCCTCGACGGCGCTCCCTGTGACGACGGAGACGCCTGCACCGTGGACGACACCTGCTCGGACAAGGGGGAGTGTGCAGGAGACGCGAACGCTCCGTGCGAGGATGACAACGGATGCACGACAGACACCTGTGATCCCGGAACGGGATGCATCCATGCGCTTCTCCCCGATGGCGAGTCCTGCAATGATGGAGACTCCTGCACCCTCGTCGACTCCTGCGTCGAGGGAGAATGCGTGGGCTCCTCCAAGAACTGCCCGGATGATGGAAACCCCTGCACCGTCCCCGCGGGGTGTGACATCACCGACGGCACGTGCCTGACCTCCCAGTTGCCGGACGGCGCCCTGTGCGACGACGGCAACGAATGCACGTCGGGAGACGCCTGCACAGAAGGGCAATGCCTCGCTCCGGAAGAGACCGGATGCTTCGACAACAACGAATGCACGGAGGACACGTGCAACCCGAAGAGTGGCTGTGAGTTCCTCGCGGGACCCAAGAACGGGACCTCCTGCTCGGATGACAACCTCTGCTCCAGCAACGACGCATGCGCCATGGGCATCTGCAGCGGGACGGCGATCAGCTGCGACGACGGAAACCCCTGCACAGATGACTCCTGTACCCAGGCGGGCGGGTGCGAACATGCGTTCATCAACCTTCCCTGCGAAGACGGGAATCTCTGCACCATCAACGACGCCTGCGCCGAGGGTCTTTGCACGAGCGGCATACCGAAGCCCTGTGACGACGGAAACACCTGCACCACGGAGTACTGCGCCCTCGAGAGCGGAAACTGCAACTACGACTACAACACCAGCGACTGCGACGACGGCGATGCCTGCAGCTCCTCGGACACCTGCGTGAACGGAAGCTGTCTCGGAGGCGCCGATGACTGCGACGATGGGGATGCCTGCACCAGCGACTCGTGCCTGCCGGGAGTCGGCTGCCAACACATCGGGGATTCCAGCGCCTGCGACGATGGGTTCGACTGCACAGAGGATTCCTGCGCGGAAGGGGGCGAGTGCGCCCATGCACCGAATGACGCCGTCTGCGGCGACGCGGGAGAATGCACGACGCCTCTATGCGACCCAGATGCGGGGTGCCAATCCGTCCCGGACGACACCCAATGCAATGACGGCCTCTCGTGTTCGATCGACACGTGCGAGGCCGACGGAAGCTGCAGCCATGCGCTCGACAGCGCGCTCTGTGACGACGACAACCCCTGTACGGACAATGTCTGCTTTGCGACCAGCGGCTGCGCCTTCGCGTACAACGACGCCCCCTGCGACGATGGGAATTCCTGCACGCTCGATGAGAGCTGCTCCAACGGTGAATGCGAGGCCGGGAGCCCCCTCCCCTGCGACGATGGAATCGCCTGCACGATCGATGCGTGCGTCGCGGATCAGGGCTGTGTTCACACTCCCGATGACGGCGCCTGCGCGGGCAATGAGCCCTGTACCTCGAGCGTCTGCAGCGAGTCTCTGGGGTGCGTCACGGACAATCTCATCAACTGCTGTGGAAACGGCATCACGGAAGAGGGCGAGGAATGCGATGACGGCAACGATGTGGAGGCCAATGGCGCCACCGACATCTGCTCCACGTCGTGTGAAGAGTTCTTCGAAGCCCCCGGATGCGCCACCGGCGAGGAGACCATCGTCTCCGTGGGCACGAACGCCAACCAGGTGATGGGACTGTTGTCGCTGACGCTCTCCAATCCCTCCGGGGTCCTTCCTGGCGACGTGCTCATCGCCCACGTCACCACCAACAACTTTGTCCCGGCCGGACCGCCGGCGGGCTGGTCTGTCGTCGAGGACCAGAAGCCGGGAGGCAACTGTGGGAGCGAATCCTTCGTGCATGTGGTGAGCCCGGATGAGACCAGCTCCTGGAGCTTCTCATTCGCCTCTTCGACCTACGCCTCTGGAGTGATCTCAGCCTACCGAAACGTGGACAACTCCACTCCAATCCACGCATCCACGGGGAACACCACGGGCGTGTACAGCCCCACCCCACTCACCACCACGGTGCCTGGCGCAATGCTCGTCTTCATCCCCGCGAGCGGCAACGGAGGGAACTCCTGGTCCACACCGAGCGGATGGACGCTGGGATTCTTCGGACAGCAGAATTCGACGTCGTGC
>CAVOCR010000451.1:0-3034 GCA_963694245.1 Myxococcota bacterium | reverse complement strand
AACTGGTGGCGGCAGCCTCTCCGTTCCATCTTCGCAGGCAGCGTCTCCGCGGCTCTGATGGCGGTGTGCGCCGTGGTTCTCGATGTGCACGCGATCTACCTCGAGACCCGCGGAGTGAACGATGCTCCGATCCTCTGGTACGTCCCGATATTCGTCCTGAGCTGGCTTCCCGCGCAGTACTTTCTCGTGGGAGCCTCCTTTCGGCTGGCCGGGCGAGAATGGGGTCAGATCATTCGTGAGGTGTTGCTGCCGGGGTTTGTCGCGGAGGTCTCGCTCATTCCGCTCGCGATGCTCCTGGTGCTGGTATATGAGCCCGCGGATCCGACGCGCTTCATCATTCTCGCCTGCATTTCGGTGCTCTTTGTCTTCATCCTTCGGCGCCTGACGGCGACGAGCAAGAAGCTCCTGGCGCGGGTTCGGGAACTTGAGCTGCTCAATGCGTTTGGGCGATTGATCTCCTCGACCCTGGATGCCGAAGCGCTCGCGGATCGGATCGCGGACGGAGTGCTGAGCGTCTATCCGCATGCTGAGGAATGCGTCCTTGTCTTGAAGCGCTCTTCGGAAGGTGATCTCGAGCATCTGGTGTATGGCAAAGATGGGAAGCGTCGAGTGGAGCCGTCGGACGAGTCGGGGAAACATCTCGCCCAGTGGATTCTCGAGACCGGAATGGAAGATCCTGGAGGCATGGGAGCGGGAGGCATCGGGGGCCGTGCCCGAAACTGGGCGGGGGTCCCGATTGTCAGTCGGGGAGAGGTCGTGGGAGCGATGCTCGTGCACGTGGGTGTGGACGAGGAACTCGACGTCGGCCGGATGCGTCTCCTCCAGCTCATCAGTCGTCAGGCGTCGGTCGCCCTGGAGAACTCGAGCCTCTACGAACTCGCGACGGTGGATGGTCTGACCGGACTCTTTGTTCGTCGCTATTTCGATCAGCGTGTTCAGGAGGAGTTCCAGCGTGCGATGCGCTATGGAAGCTCGTTCGGAGTGGTCATGCTTGATGTCGACGACTTCAAGGAGGTCAACGATCGCTTTCTCCATACGACCGGCGACAACGTTCTTCAGATGGTCAGTGCCGTGATTCGGAGCTGTATCCGGGGAATGGACGTTCCGTGTCGACTCGGCGGAGATGAGTTCGCTGTCATTCTTCCGGAGGCTGGCGAAGCGGATGCGTGCGTGGTGGCCCAGCGAATCTGTGACGGGGTGAACGCGCTTTCCATCGCGGTGGATGGACACTCGGTGTCCGTGACGGTGTCTGTTGGGGTGGGGAGCTATCCCGAATGTGAGGCCGACTCGGTTGGAGAGATGATGAAGCGAGTGGACACAGCGCTCTACTCCGCCAAATCCAATGCCGGAAAGAATGTCGTCCGCGGATATTCCACACTACAGGTCCGCGCCCGTTGACGACGGGTTCTCGGACCGTCCCCATCCCCCTGTTTTCGGGCCTTTCGTCTTTTTTTCTAAAGTGTTCCCCAATTGCGCCGATTTTCAATGGGCAGGGCAAACGTCGCGAAGGCTTCGCCCGGAACGAAATGGGTCAAGACATGGTGGATACAAGCAGCATCTCGACGGCGATGCCCGTTCTTCACGGGGAGGGCATCGTGGCGGCCAACAACGGCGATGCATCGAGTCCTTTGGATGGATTCGAACATCAGGAGCTCCTCTCCTTTCCGAAATGGAAGGAGGAGGTGGAGCTGGATACACTCTCCTTTCACTTGAAGGTCCAGGGACATTCCGAACTATTCCCATTGGGCCGGCAGGGGGAGAGCTTTCGCTCTCTCGCGCACGTGGTCACGGGGGATGTGTTTGGCGTGGGTCGGGCCGCCAGCGAAGCGCGAGAGTGGTGGCTGGGACGTGCTCCGTGGATCGGGGGCGCACAGATTCGAATGGCGGGTACTGGAATGCGTTGGCTGGATCTGACGACGGTCGAAGCGGGAACCATTCTTCTGACAGATACGGCGCTTCATTTTGTCCCGGCGGGGGATGAATTGACCGGAGAGTCGGTCATGACGTGTCCACGGAGTCGTCTCACGCCTCCCGACGAGGTGGAGCACGACCCGTCCCAATTGATCATTCTGGATGGGAGTCGCGTCGCGATCATCACACCGAGTGATGGCGAAGAGTTTGTCACGGGAATCGTCCGCGAACTGCGGGAGAGCCACGACGATGCAGAGGCCCTGGACACGGAGTCGGGTCAGCCGATCACCGCGTTGATTGGTGAGCACCCGTTCTTGAGGGTCCTCTCCCAGTCCACGGGAGAGGCGCTCGCACAATTCGACGGCGCGCAGATTGTTCCCATCGACGAGTACATGTATCGGTTCGGACTCATCTTCCCCGGCGCTCCGGTTCGTGCGTTCCAGGAGCGCTCCACAGTGCGATTTGAGCTGGGACGCTGGGACGGAGTGTATCTGTTTGAAGCGGAGATCATGGGAGTCGAGCGGGCACCCGAGTTCGTGCGTGAGCACATGGGACCGGGCTGCTTCATGGTGGTCTTTGCACGTCCGGCGGACATTTCCCGGTACAACCGGCGGGGCGCATTCCGTGTCGTGTTGGAAGATCCCCGTCGCACCCGGGTTCTCTTGAGTCGGGATGGATGGAGCTGGTCGAATCCAGTCGATGTTCTCACGGGTCAGGTGCTGGACTTCTCCACGACAGGATGCGCGATTCGCACGAAGAAGCACATTCCAGCCGGGACACGCGTGGCGGTGGACGTCCCCTTGTCCAACGGGGTGCTGATCACCACCGCGGAGATTCGAAATGCCGTGCCTCCCGAGATCGAGGGCGACGGTTGGCGCCACGGGGTCCATTTCCTCGGACTCTCGGACGATGAGAAGCGGATGTTGTTGGATGAGGTGATGTTCGCGCAGCGGGACACCTTGCGAAAGATCGCGGAGCGCCGTGTGGACTTTGATGCTCCCGTCTGAGCGTTCCAGTTGTCTTTTGCCACAGCTCTGAACTCAAGGGCTCCTGGAGATCCGGTAGGCCTGCCACTGGCTCGCGATTTCGCAGGATGTGCTTTCGGCCTCGAGGGGGACGAGGG
>CAVOCR010000450.1:0-3036 GCA_963694245.1 Myxococcota bacterium | reverse complement strand
TGAACTCTCGTGTGGTCATTGGCTGTGTGGTTCGCCGCCCCTCTGTGAGGCGATCATCCCGGGATGTGATTGCGGTTCCGAGATGAACTTCCAGGAAGGGCAGGGATGTGTTCTGGACGCGGCGTGCTCACCCGGGGCAGACGTCGTGACCTACGCCGACGTGCAGCCCATCTTCGCGGGGTATTGTGCTCCCTGTCACACCGCCGGATTCTCGGGCGGACACAAGATTGGGACCACATACGATCAGGTTGCGTTTCCCTCCTACTCCTGCGCTGGCGTGACGAAGGGAGAATGCGCGGTGATCCGGACTCTGGAAGGCACCATGCCGCCCGGAGCGGGCGGCGAGATGGTGATCTCGCCCTCGGAGGCGGACATCCTCGAGGCCTGGGTCGCGGATGGATTGCTCCCCTAGGGGGATCGACCGGCGGGATGGAAGGGCGCTCTGGCTCAGCCGGGGAGCGCCGCTCGTGCGTCGTGATACTCGCGGACGAGCTGCTCCACGATGCTCTCGATGCTCTGCTTGTCATGGATCTCCGCCACGCCATGTCCGGCGGACCAGATATCCTTCCAGCGCTTCGCAGTCGTCGGATCCCCGCTCGGGTTGCTCGCGTCTGGAAGCGAGTCTTTCAGGAAGTTCGCGTGCACCCCGGAGACCTTGTCCGTGTAGACGATGTCCTCGGGTCCAGACGAGACGATCATCTCCTTGTATTCTGGGGAGGAACCGCATTCGGTGCTCGGGATGAAACGCGTTCCGAGATAGGTGAGCTCCGCACCCAGCGCGAGGGACGCCAGAATCTGCTTCCCGGTGGAGATGCATCCGGCAGCGATGATCGGAACCGAGAGGTTCTCCTTGAGATAGGGATAGAGCGCATAGGGGCTGATGCGTCCTGCGTGACCGCCGGCTCCCGCCGCGACTCCGATGATCCCGTCGACGCCTGCCGCCTCCGCTTTTTTGGCATGCTTGAGATTGGTCACGTCATGAAAGACGTACGCGCCCTGCGCCTTGGCGCGTCGAACGTAGTCCGTGGGGTTTCCGTAGCTGGTCAGCCACACGGGAACCTCGAACTCCTCACAGAGCGCGACGTCCTCCTCCAGTCGGTCGGCAGCCGTCAGACCAATCGTGAGGTTGATGGCGAAGGGCTTGTCGGTTCGCTCGCGGATCCACTCCAGATCCGCCCGGAAACCCTCGATGGTCCGGGCGTTGAGAGAGGGCATCGAGCCCAGAATTCCGACCTCTGCGCAGGCCACGATCATCTCCTTGTTGGAGATGATGAACATCGGCGCTGCCACGATGGGGTAGCGGAGTCCCAGTTTTTCGCTGAGGGGGGTCTTGAAACTGCGCATGCCGTCCTCCGTCTGATCGAATGCGAGGATGACGATAGAGCAAGCCGGCATCGCCGGCAATTCTGGAGGCGATGTACAGACTCTGGAGACGTCTAGAGAGTGGCGAGATGGAGAGAGGGGCCCATGAACAGGGAGGGGTTCGTTCGTTGTTCGTGTGATAGGAGGGCCTGATCGAGATCGGCCCAGAGATCGTCGATGTTCTCAAGCCCGACACTGATGCGAACAAGAGAAGGTCCGATGCCCCCCGCGTTTCTGGCGTCTTCTGCGACCACTCGGTGGGTCAGCCCCGCCGGGTGCTGAATCAGCGTGTCGGTCGAGCCCAGACTGACTGCAGGCGTGAGGAGCTTCACTGCGTTCATGAGGTCGCTCGCGGCGTCGTAGCCTCCCGCCAGATCGAGGGAGATCATGGCTCCTGGACCGGCCATCTGGCGTCCGAGGAGTCCCAGGGGATCACCTCCGGGAAGCCCCGGGTAGCGGACCTGTTGGACGGCCGGATGCAGGGCCAGGCGGTGCGCCAGTTCACAGGCATTCTGCTCGGCCGCTCGAATGCGAACGGGGAGTGTCTGCAGTCCTCGATGCAGCTGATAGGCCCCCTGGGGATGGAGATTTCCACCCGTGAGGATGCGCACTTGCCGAAGCCTGCGCGCCCATTCCTCGTTGCAGGCCACGATCCCTCCGAGGACGTCTCCGTGTCCACCGAGGTATTTCGTTCCGGAATGAAGAACGAGGGTCGCGCCGTGGCGAGCCGGCTGCTGCAGGATGGGGGTGGCGAATGTGGAGTCCACGAGGACAGGCACGTCGCCGGATTGCCGGACGATGTCCTCGATGTCGAGGAGCGCGAGCGTTGGATTGGCGGGAGTCTCACAGATCACGAGGGAGGTGTCGGGGCGAATGTGATCGGACACGGTGTGGGCGGTCGCCCAGCTGACCTCGAGTCCCAGGAGACCGGATGCGAGGAGATGATCCGTTCCACCATAGAGGGGACGGACCGCGACGACATGGGGGTTCGTCATGCGTGCAGCCAGAAGCGCGGCGCTTACCGCGGCCATCCCGGAGGCGAAGCTCACGGCGCATTCCGTCCCTTCCAGGGCGGCGAGCGCCTCTTCGAAGCGCGCCACGGTGGGGTTGTGAAGCCGTTGATAGACCGACGAGCCCTCGGGAGATTTTCCGGCCGCCATCGCGTCGATGCTCGCTGTCGCCGCATCCAGATCCGGCGTCTTGTAGGTGGTGGAGAGATCAATCGGGGGGACATGGGCCGCGCCGAGATCTCCACGACCACCATGGATGGCGATGGTGTCTCGATGGGGTCCGAACATGGTTCTGGAGTTATTCATTATTGAAGTGTATTCTTCGGAAAGCAGCACTTCCATCGAATACAATTTGGAGTTTTACCCCAATGACACCGTTTGACCGAATTGACGATGGTATTTTGAAGGCTCTTCAGAACAATGCGCGGATGTCCAACAAGGAGCTGGCAGCGGAAGTGGGGCTGGCTCCCTCATCGTGCCTGGAGCGTGTGCGGCGTCTCGAGAACCGGGGAGTGCTCCGGGGCTATCGGGCTCAGGTGGATCCGAGCAGCATGGGGATCGGTCTCGAGGCGTTTGTCTCGGTGAGCTTGACCCAGCATTCACGGGAGACGGTCGAGGCATTCCGTGAGCATGTGGTGGGTCTGAGTGAGACGCTCGGGGTCTA
>CAVOCR010000449.1:0-3036 GCA_963694245.1 Myxococcota bacterium | reverse complement strand
AGTTGGTGTTCACACACAAGATGATGTCATAGCAGGTATCCTCGCCGGTGCCACCGCCGGTGCCGCCGCCCGTCTCGCCGCCGCCCGTCTCGCCGCCGCCCGTCTCGCCGCCGCCCGTCTCGCCGCCGCCCGCACCGCCCACACAGGCCTGAGCGCTCGCCGCACATTCTCCCTGTGAAGCCGCCTGGACGCAGGTTTCTCCGGAATTGGGGCAGGCCGTGGTGAGGCAGCCAAGGTAGTTGTTGAGCGCGGTCTGTGCTTCCGGGGTGCCCTCATTCACGCATCCCTCGCCACATGCATCAATCGCCGCTTCATCTCCCAGCTGGTCGCATTGCACCACACAGTTGATGATCTCCGTGCACGTGTAGGTCCCCCCACCCGTGCCCCCCTCGGCGCCGCCTTCCAGGTCTCCCTCGACACACGTTCCGACGTCGGTGCAATTGGTCCCGGGAAGACATTGGCCACAGCTTCCACCACATCCATCATCCCCGCACAGCGCCTCTGCACAGGCCGGAACACACGCTTCCCCACCGCCGGTGGGGAAGCCAGGTGCCTCGCCCCCAGCTGTTCCCTCGTTTGCAGATTCGTTTGAACTGGAGTCGCCGTTGTCACATCCAACGACCCCAAGGATCGCAACGATGGAAAAGAAGAGGAAGAGGTTTTTCATGATGTCCTTTTACGTTTCGAGGCGATTGCCCGCCGTCGGGCGCTGGCCAAATTCGCCGTACAATAGAGATTTGACGGCTTTGTTTCAAGGTCCAGAGCATGGGGGGAGACACAAAAAAAACCGGCCCGGGACAAATCCCGGACCGGTTCGATGTTCTTTCACCCCTCCTGGGAACATGCGCTTGCGCCCGAAAGGAGTCAGGAGTCGTTCCCTAGCGGACGACAGCCCCACCCGTGATGATGGTGGAGTCTGCGACGCGTACCGCGATCTCTCGTGCGGCATCATCGGATGCGACGACGTTGCCCATGGTCACAGCGACCGGGCTGTCTGCCCGCACCTCGGACTTCAGATTGAAACGCGCAGTCACGAAGGTCGCGGCATTGGCGACGCTCGCTTCGTTGATGGCCGCCGTCGGGTTGCCCATGTTGACCACGATGAAGCTGACGCGCCCCGTGCTCGCAATCTGCTCGGAAGGCGAGGCCTTGAGCATGTGTCCTGAGGGCCCGATGGAAGCATTGTCCGTCGTCACGAGCTTCTCAATGCAGTCCTGATTGGGCAGGCAGAGCTGACCCACAAACCCCGTGAAGTCCGCGATCTCGTGGTCAAACGACAAGGCGGCCTGGAGCGCACGCGCTGCCACTCCGTCCGTGTCGGTCGCGAGCTTGATTTCACAATCCACGCTCGTTCCAATCGCACCATGCAAGGTACAGATCGGGGTGGTTGCCACCGCGACTTCCGCCGCAGGCGCTGCTTCGGGAGCATTGGCCGGAGCCTCCGCCAGTTCCGCTGTCTCAGGCGCCTGAGTCGCCGCATTCTGCTGCTCGCAACCCATGAATGCCGCCATCGAAGCGACCAATGTCAAAACCAGAACAATACGCATGATCTTCCTCCAGAAGAATTGCCCCATCGTGAGAGGCCAGTGCCTTTCCAATGCCCGTCCCCTGAATCATCCCAGCGTACGCCGGATGAATCAAGCATGAACTCCGCTTGCACATGGATTTCGGATACTACCTGAAACCCATTCAGTCCTCAAGCCAGGTTCCATACTTCGCAGCAGGCGAAGGCCCCGCGAACACCTGGATCCCAACCATCTCTGCCGGCCCGTTTTCAAACCGGACCTCCGCATTCGCCGCCATGACGATGGTCGAGCCCGGAGATACCGGGTGCGGACGACCGTCCAAAAAGACGGTACCACTCCCCTTCAGCACGTGAATGTACTCTTCGGTCGCATCACGATGCGTGGGCACTTTCGCGCCCGCGGCGAGGTGCAGTTTTCCGACGAATGCGTTCCTCCCTTGTCCCAGCAATCCAATGCGCGCCTTCCCGCTCGGAGACTTGCGGTGGGGAGTCTCTGCACTCGATTGCACGTGACTGGTCGTCTCGGCGGAGGACGCGTCCACCTCGGAGGGCGTCGCCATCCACGCGACTGCAACCAGGAAACCCAACAAGAATGCGAATGCTGTCTGGAACCAACGCATGCCTCTTCTCCTTTTCATTGAATCCGCTGCATGGAGACTCGAGAGGTCAACCCGCCATCAAGGCCCGGGCCGCCTCGGTTGCGGCAGTCCAGACGGGACCGGGCAGAAAGCCCGCGCCCAGCACCAGCGCCGCCGCGATGATACCCGCCAGAAACGACCCCCGAGGGATCTCCACGGGACTCATGTCGTCTGCGGGCTCGAGATACGCCCATCTCACCATCTGCAGATAATAGTAGAGTGCGACCGTTGCAGTGACCGCGGCGATCAGCACGAGCGCAAACTGCCCTTTTTCAAGAGCCGCCGCGAAGAGGAACCACTTGCCCGCGAACCCCGCAGTCGGCGGGATCCCCGCCAGCCCAAACACCCCGACAAGAAGGATCCCCGCGAGGAAAGGAGACCGCTGATGCAGTCCAGCGAGGCTGCTCAAACTCGGATTCGACCCATCCGCTCCCAACACGGACACCACCAGGAAGGGCAGGAATGCAATCACGAGATAGGCGAGTCCATAGAAGATCGAAGCGGACATTCCCACGGAATCCAGCGTCTGGAAGCCGATCAACAGATAGCCCGCATGGGCGACCGTCGACCATCCCAGCAGTCGTTTCAGATCCTTCTGCGCGAGGGCGGCGAGGTTTCCAAGAGTCATGGACGCGATGCACAACACCATCAGCACTTCCGTGAACGGAACCTGCGCCCCCATCATCCAGCCCGTGGCCCGGGCGAACACGCCCACTGCTGCCAGCTTGGAGGCCGTCCCGATGAACGTCACAGCCACATGCGGCGCCGCTTCATAGACATCGGGGACCCACGCGTGGAATGGCACCGCGCCCAGCTTGAAGAGAAAGCCCACGGCCGTCAGAAGCACTCCCATGGACATCATGGGGGACGAGC
>CAVOCR010000448.1:0-3052 GCA_963694245.1 Myxococcota bacterium | reverse complement strand
CAGATCGGGGACCTCGTTTTTCGCGGTCAAACCGCAAACCTCTCGATGACGGGTTGCTTCGCAATCATCGACGCAGAGGTACCAGAACTCGGCGACGGCAGCTGCCGCTTCACCCTCGCAGTCGAGACGGAGGAAGGGCTCACGGAAGAATTCACGCTGGTCATGGACGTCGTCGTGGTCCGCATGGAGACCCGGGACGGAACCCCCGCAGCGGCCTTCATGTTCAATCATGTCCCCATGGAAGCCGAATGGGCCCTCGGCAAATTCCTCATGGCCCGCTTCCAGCTCCTCATGAATACGATTGCCGCGGCAGAATGACGCCGGTCCACGCTTCGCTCAAAACCCACCCCGGAACCCGCATGCGAAACTCACTCGTCCTCCTGATCTCCGTGCTTCTCACGGCCCCTCTGGCCACGACGGCACAACCCCAGGAGGCCGAGGACCTCTACCGGGCCTTCCTGTCCACCGACACGATTCACGCCGACCGTTTCATCCGGAAGCATCCCTCCTGGGATGGTCGGGGCGTCGTGATCGCTGTCCTCGACACAGGCGTCGACATGGGGATGCCAGGGCTCCTCAAGACCACCACGGGAGAACCCAAGGTCATCGTCGCCCGTGATTTCTCCGGTCAGGGCGAAGTCGTCCTCGAAGATCCCGACGAAGAGGAGAATGCGGAGGGCAACATCCTGCGTGCGGGAGACATCTGGGTCACGGGACATGGCAGCCTCGACACCACCGGTGGAAAGGCGGTCTGGAAGCTCGGGGCGTTGAACGAATCGAGCATGAAAAACGGAGCTGTTCGCGATCTCAACGACAACGGCACGACGAATGATGTCTTCGCGATTCTCGCCCACCCCGGCAAGGATGGGGCCTGGACAGCTCATGTCGACACCGATGGCGATCACGACATGTCGGATGAGAAGCCCCTTCACAGCTTCGAACTCCATCAGGAGAGCTTCGTACTCCGGGGAGCCGATCCGGGCAAGAGCACTCCCCGGCTTCACATGGCCCTGCACATTGACGACGACGGAGAACGGGCCGAGGTGCATTTCGACGACGGAGGTCACGGCACCCATGTCGCCGGCATCGCGGCCGGTCACCGACTGCAGGGCCAGGACAACTTCCACGGCATCGCGCCCGGGGCGCAGGTGATGAGCCTCAAGATCGGCAACAACGCCCTCGCCGGCGGCGCGACCACCACCGCATCCAAGAAGAAGGCCCTTCAATTTGCCGCGGACTGGGCTCGGGACAACGATCGAATCGTCGTGATGAACATGAGCTACGGCATTGGAAGCGAAGTGGAGGGCGACAGCGACATCGACGTCCTCCTGACCGAGGTTCTCCAGGACGTCCCCTGGCGACTCTCGATGAGCACATCTGCCGGCAACGCCGGACCTGGCCTGTCCACAGTCGGACAACCCGCCGCGTCGGATCTCGCCTTCACCGCTGCAGCCGCGCTGACGCGCGAAAACTCCGTGGGCCTTTACAGTTCAGACATCGGCCGAGACCGGATCTTCGCCTTCAGTTCACGAGGAGGTGAGCTGGCGAAACCCACTGCGACGCTTCCGGGCGCCGCCGCCTCGACGGTCCCCCCCTTCATGAGCCGGGACGTGATGGCCGGAACCAGCATGGCAGCTCCCCAGGGCGCTGGAGCGCATGCGTTGCTTCTTTCGGCTGCGATGGCGTCTGGAATCGAAGTCCACAATGGGATGCTCCGAAGAGCCCTCCGACACTCCGCTCGGCCCTTGAAGGGATACACGGTTCTGGACCAGGGAGGAGGCATGGTCCACGTCCCCGCGGCCTGGAAGCTCCTCAAGCGACTGGCGCGATCTGCCGAGGCCAAACAGGTCCTCGGCTATGCGCTCTCCACGGAGAGTCCTCAGAGCGCAGACGGCGAATCACCTGCGGCCTACTGGAGGACGGGGACTCATGTCCCCCCCCGACACCGCCCCCAGACATGGAGCGTCACGCCGATCTTTCCCGAGGACACCTCGGTGAAGGACCGTGAGGCCTTCTATGCCGCGTACACCCTCGAGAGCGACGTCGCCTGGCTCGTTCCGAGAAGCCGCAAGATGTATCTCCGGGGAGAAGGGGGAGGCGAGGTCGCCGTCTCGTGGCGCCCGGACAAATTGCAGAATGCGGGCCTTCATGTGGGACGCATCTTCGCCACGCCAGCGGGAGGTCCCAGTGGACAAAAAGGCACCGCATTCGAGCTCGTGGCGAGTGCCGTGATTCCCGAGACCTTCACGGAGGACAATGCACACAGACACGTGTGGAGAGGAGAGCGCATCGCGCCCTGCGAGATCACCCGACACTTCGTCCTCGTGCCTCCGGGAGCGACCCGAATGACACTCGATCTCCGCCTCGACGACGACACACCCGGATGGGCACGCCTCGAAATCTTCCAGCCCGACGGACACCGCCCCCTTCTCGGGAACCGGGTCGCGGAGACGGTCTCCGGAGGTCACGTACAGGTCTCTGTCGATGGTCCCGAACTCCTCCCCGGCACCTGGGAGGTCGACATCTACGGATCCTTTCGGAACCCCACGCCGGTAAAGACGACCCTGGACGCACGATTTGATGGCCTCTCGGTGGAGGGATTTGATGGCCTCTCCATCTCGGCGGGCGAGGACCCGACCGCCGTCGGCACCGTCACCAACCAGTTCAACCGTCCATTCCACGGCACCATCACCGGTGAAATCGACAGTTTCCAGCGCAGCGACTCGCACGATGTGGAGGGGGACACGCTCCAGATCCCCTTCAGCGTCGACTCCTCAGTACGCAGCGTGTCCTTCGACCTCCGGATGGATCCCTGGGACTACGCCCGTTTCACCGATGTCGCCGTGAACATCCTGGACTCCAGTGGAGCCGCAGTTTCCAAAGGGGGATTCTCGAGTCGTCGCGCGCTGGTATCGCTCCGAAACGCGGCGCCCGGAAGCTACCGATTGGAAGTGATTGGCGCCCTCACACACGCCGACCGGGGAGAATGGTCCGTCTCGATTGTGGAACGACACCGGACCCGGGAAAAGGTCCCGATGACGATGCAGCATCG
>CAVOCR010000447.1:0-3058 GCA_963694245.1 Myxococcota bacterium | reverse complement strand
ACTCAAGAAGGTGGAAACTGAGGACAGCGTGGTCAGTGATCTCGTGGTGGCCGCGGCCATCGACGTTCACTCCACGATGGCGGAGAGTCATCGCAAGTCTGAGTGGAGATCGCGCCTTGAAGATCTGATTCGGGCGCAGCCGCTGGTGTTGTGGACCACCGACAAGGACCTCAACTTCACCTTCATTGAAGGCGGTGTCCTCAATGGGACAAACCCCCTGGACATCGTGGGACTCAGTCTCCAGGAGGTCGGAAGGATTTTCAATCCCACACTTCCCGAGGGTGTGGAGGCGCCCGACCTGATCGCCCATCGACGCGTGTTGAAGGGCGAGCAAGTGGATTACTCCCATTCCTTTGGCGGGCGCGCGTATTCCTCCACCCTGGCCCCGATGCGCGGTCGTGATGAGGACATCACGGGCGTCATGGGGATGTCCCTGGATACCACCGAGTTGGACCGCGCCCGGGCGCACGTCGTGGAGAACGCTCGTCTCGATGCCGTCGGGGAGTTTGTCCATCGGACGGTCAATGAGTTCGGGAATCTGCTCACAAGCTTCGAAGGCTATGCGGGCATCCTGGAGCGGAAGCTGGAGCCCGGCCATCCCGCTGAAGAGGCCGCGTTGATGCTCAACCGCTCCTTGAAGCGCGCACGGGACATGATGGGTGCCATGGAGCGCCTCAAGAGCCAGGGGAGCACGCGAGGGAGCGTTGTCTCGGCCGGGAAGGGCACCGAGGACAATCTCGCGATTCATCAGAACGCTCCGTTGAATCTGAATGAGGCGGTGTCCGGGTGCGTGAAGAGGCTTGAGGATGTGGTGACGCCGACAAACGCATTGCTTCTTTCTCTTCCGGAGACGGCGCTCTTCGTTGCATGGAATGAGGAGGCGATTGAAAGCGTCCTGTATCACCTCGTCGCGAATGCCGTTCGTGCCTCCAATGGAGGCGGCGACATCACGGTGGAAGTGAGTGTGGATGAGGACACGAGCGAGCCTCCTGGAGACGGGAGTTGCCGGATGACGGTGCGAGACGAGGGCATTGGGATCGCTGAGACGGATCTCGGTGAGGTGATGGACCCCTTCTATTCCGCATGGAAGGATCCCCGAGGAAGTACGGGGATTGGTTTGTCACTCGTTCGTAGGTGTGTGGTGGAGGCGGGAGGCGAGATCACGATTCAGAGTGAGGAAGGGCAGTGGACGTCGGTCCAGATGCGGTTCCCCCTCGTCGATGGGAGCGCTCTCGAGGAAGGGAATTCTGTGGATACGCTCACCACCCTGGTGGTGGACCCCTCGGAGGAGGATCGGGGCGAAGTCTCCGGCCTGTTGCGCACGCTGGGTCGGAATGTCATCGAGTCCCATTATCTGCATTCCGCACGGACGCTGGTCTCCCATGGAAAAGAGGCCGTGGACACGGTTTTTCTGAGTGAACTGGTGGGATTGGAGGAGGCGCGCGGATTCCTCGAGGCGCTGGACGCCATGGGGCATCGCCCCCGTCTCATCTGGTTGGCGCATGGCTATCAGGACAGGGCCGTTCTGGAAGAGCTGGGATCGGTCGTGAGCATGCCGTTCACGAAGGCCAAGCTCGTGAAGGTGTTGAGAGCGGACGCAGCGGCCCGCTGAGGGGTCGCGCTGGCGAGACCTGTCGGTCTTGAATGCATCCAGCGGCATGTATTGGCAGGAGGTGTGAAGATGCGGATCTGTGTGATCGGTGGGGGCCCCGGGGGGCTCTACAGTGCATTGCTCCTGAAGAAGGCGTTCCCCCACGCTTCGATCGTATTGCATGAGCGCAATCGTGCCGACGACACATTTGGATTTGGAGTCGTCTTTTCTGATCAGACGATGACCAATCTGGGCGCAGCCGACCCCGCCTCTCTCGCGGAGATCCAGGCGAGCTTTGCCCATTGGGATGCCATCGACATTCATTTCAAGGGCGAATGCATCCGGTCCGGGGGCCATGGATTTTCCGGCATGGGCAGGATGCGACTCCTCGAGATTCTCCAGGGGCGATTGGATGAACTGGGCGTGGAGACGCATTTTGAGAGTGAGATTGAGAGGGTCGAGGATCTGGGTCCCGCAGATCTCATTGTCGTCGCGGATGGGTTGAATTCTGCCGTCAGGAGCGCCCACAAGGACGTGTTTCAGCCTTCTGTGGATGTGCGACCCAATCGGTTCGTATGGCTTGGAAGCACTCGCAAATTCGATGCCTTCACCTTCTATTTCAAGGAGAACGAGCACGGATTGTGGAGGGTTCATGCCTATCAATATGCGGAGGACTCCTCGACGTTCATCGTGGAGACCACGGAGCAGGCTCTGATCCGGGCGGGCCTGCTGGATGCTGGGGAGGAGGAGATCGCGCGCTACTGCGCAGCGCTCTTCGCGGAAGAGCTGGAAGGTCATGACTTCATCTTGAATCGGTCGGTCTGGCGTCAGTTCCCGACCGTCAAGAATGCCCATTGGCATCACGAGAACATGGTGCTCGTGGGAGATGCAGCCCATACGGCCCATTTCTCGATCGGGTCGGGAACGAAGCTCGCTCTGGAAGACGCGATCGCGCTCCGGGATGCGCTCGTGGAGTCCCCGGACATGCAAGCCGGTCTCGTACGGTATGAAACCAATCGCCGCCCGGCGGTGGAGAGCTTGCAGCGCGCGGCTCAGGTGAGCCTGGAATGGTTCGAGACCACCGAGCGCCATCACGATCGACTGGACCCCGTGCAGTTCGCCATGAGTCTGCTTACGCGGAGTCTCCGAGTCACCCATGACAATCTCATGCTCCGGGACCCGGGCTATGTGAAGGGGGTCGATGCGTGGTTCTCGGAGAAGGCCCATCGGGATTTCGGCGCCCCCGTTCCCGCGGATCCTCCACCGCCCATGTTCACGCCCTACCGATTGCGGGGGATGGAACTCTCCAATCGCGTGGTGGTCTCTCCGATGTGCCAGTACTCGGCCACGGACGGCATGCCCAATGACTGGCATCTGGTCCATCTCGGGAGTCGGGCGATCGGGGGAGCCGGTCTCGTGATGACCGAGATGACCGACGTGAGCCGGGAAGGGCGCATCTCGCCCGGA
>CAVOCR010000446.1:0-3058 GCA_963694245.1 Myxococcota bacterium | reverse complement strand
TGGATGATGAGTTTCATCTCATCGCCCCTTTCCCCGAGACTGGAGAATCCTTCCAGCATCTGACAGGAATCCTGCGATACGACTGGTCCAACACCAAGATCGCGCCACGGAGCCCGAACGACGTCGGCCCCGGAGACCCCATTCTCATTGGATTCGGGCCCGCTCTCTCCTTCGCATATGAAGGAACCAGCGCGACCACCACCCTCCCCGCATTGACCGTCACCCTCACTGGGCCCGTGCAGGAGGACGTCTTCGTGACTGTCATCTCCCCAGCGCCCGAGGAACTGGAAGTGGTGGACGGAGGAGTGACGATTCCTGCCGGAGAGCAGAGCGCCGAAATCCTCGTCCATGCGCTGACAGCCAATGAAGACCCCGTCACGCTCACGGCGAACTACCTCGAAAAGTCACTGACAGCGGAGGTCCGGGTCATCGGAATGGACGAGGCTCCGCTGGTGACGGGACTGGAGCCCAGTTCGGCAGATGTTCTGGTGGACGAGGAGATCACGATGACGGTGCATCTCTCGATCCCTGCGCCTGCAGAGGGAACCACGGTTCTTCTGAGCGTGGACGATCCACAGGCCGATCTCCCCGAGAGCGTCCTGGTTCTCTGGGGTGAATTGAGCGCATCCTTCGTCCTCCACGTCAGCCCTGTCGACAGCACTCTCGTGGTCACAGCGGTCGTCGGAGAGTCTTCCGCGTCTGCGACCATCACGGTCTCCGACACGCCGCCGGTGGGACTCCGAATCAGCGAGGTCTACTACGACCACCCCGGACAGGACTCCGGCTATGAATGGGTCAAGATCTACAACGGAACCGGCGCTGCCGTGGATCTCTCTGGATACACGCTCGGCTGGGGCGGCCAGAGCTGGCTGACAGGTAAAATCGCGCTCGAAGGAGAAGTGCAGCCAGGCGCCTGCTTCATTGTCGGAGGCCCCATCTCGGAGGCGGCCAATGGGGCTCCCGTCATCGGCCAATCCCTGAACTTCGAACCGGATCTCGAGAACTCGGGAGAGAAAGCGGATGGCATCGCGATCTTCGCAGGCACTCCCGCCACAATCACCGGCAACACGGCCCCCATCGATGCCGTGGTCTATGGCGGGTGGAATGACTCGAACCTCATCGGCCCCGACGGCAATCCTGCGCCCGTCGATGCACCGGATGTGTTCTCGGGAGAGAGCCTGCTTCGTGTGTCCCTGGGAAGCTGGGAAATCAACGCGAGCCCGAACGCCGTGAGCTGCCCGGGCATCCTCCCCTAGGGCTGGGAGTCCCCCACCCATGCAAGGGAGAAGGGGCATCCTCCGCCGCCCGTTGCCAACGTCTCCGGCCGTTCGAGACGAATGGACTTCTCGACTCCGCCGAAGAAATGAGCATCCACCTCACAGAACACCGGCGCCAGCTCTGGCACGCCCGCGTCCGCGCACAGAGCGGGAAACCGACAGGCTGTGACTCGAAAGAAGGCCGAGTCCTCGGAGACGCGTACGTCGGCAAGCGTCATGTTGCGAAAGCGAGAGGTCCGAGAAGACAAGAGCTGGAGACGCCCGGCAGAATCCAGTTGGCGCCAGCGATCCACATTGAGGTCCCCGAGCGCATGACGCATCCAGACCTCCGCGCTCTCCAGCACCACCGCCCGCGTCCACTCCAGGGCCCGTTCCGGTTCCACGCTCTCCTGCAAGACATTGTACAGCACGATCGCGGGACCAATTTGAGCGCGACTCCAGATGACATCGGGGTCCAGGGAAAGGCTCGGTTCCTCTCCAAAGGGCATTCCGCGTTGAAGTCTCTTTTCCAGCTCCAGCCCGAGCCGAAGCGCCCGAGCCCAACCCAGATGCCGTCGAAGCACCGCGAGTCCTCTCCACTTCTGCAAAACGATGACATGCCAGGGGATTTCCATGAGGCCTCCGGGTGAAGCATGTCACGGTTTGGCTCTGAATCGCCACGAGCCACTGCTCGCGCGCGCGCGTGATGTTTTTGCGGAAGGAAAAAGCCGTTGCGACAGGGAAACCCCGGTGCTAGGCTGTGCCGCCATCGCCCAGAAGGGCCTATTTCAAAGCAGTTTTGAGGTATCATGTTCATTCGAAGCATTTCGTTCCCGCTGATGTTGTCGCTCGCCCTTCTGGGCCCCGCTTGCAGTACTGATGAGACCACTCCGAGTGAAGAAACCGGTTCCGAATCCCCCTTTGAAGGCGGAGCGGAAACAGGCATCGAGACCGGACTCGAAACTGGACTTGAGACCGGAGAAGAGACTGGCAAGGAGACAAGCGAAGAGACCGGAAACGAAACCACGGGCATTGAGCCGGAGTGTACGGAAAACACGGAATGCGCCGATCTGGAAGCCCCTGCCTGCACGATGGCCGTCTGCCTCCAGGGAAGCTGCGAAGTCGTCGCCCAGCCGGAAGGCAGCACCTGCGCGAGCGCGGACATCTGCCAGGAAGGCACGGTCTGCATCAACGGCGAATGTGGAGGCGGAACGGCCACCATCTGTGAAGACGACGGGAATGCATGCACCGTTGAGAGCTGTGACGCAGCGCTGGGCTGCCAGTCCCTGGCAGCGGCGGAAGGCGGCAGCTGCGACGATGGCAATGGATGCACCGAGAACGATGTCTGCACGGCGGGAGCCTGCGGGGGAAGTGCTCTCGCGTGCGACGACGACAACGCGTGCACGGATGACAGCTGTGACCCCACGGCGGAAGGATTCTGCATCTTCACCCCCAACGTGGCTCCCTGTGACGATGGAGTCGCCTGTACGGGCGACGATCTCTGCCAGGAAGGCGAATGTGTGGGCGGCGCCCCGACGTGCCCCGTCTGTGTGACGAGTGAAGATTGTGAAATCGACACCAACGACTGCACTCCCGACCTTGGCTGCTCGGAGGGGTTCTGCGTTCTGGACCCGACCAGCGCGAAGATCTGTGACACGAGCAATGACAGCGCCTGCGAATACAGCCTCTGTGATTCAGAGGTCGGAGATTGCGTGACGACCATTCTGGAGGACGGGACCGCGTGCAATGACGACGACGGATGCACCACGGAGGAGACATGCTCCAGCGGTGTCTGTGGCGGC
>CAVOCR010000445.1:0-3061 GCA_963694245.1 Myxococcota bacterium | reverse complement strand
TCCTTCTGGTCGCGACAGACCGGTTGAGCGCGTTTGACGTCGTACTCCCGACCCCGATCCCGGGAAAGGGTCGAATCCTCACCGAAATGAGCAACTTCTGGTTCGCGAAGACCGAGCACCTGATTGCCAACCATCTGACGTATCGCGATGTCGCTGAAGTCATTGGCGATGAGGACGCGGAAATCATCGACGGCCGAGGAGTCATCGCCCGAAAGACGAAGCCACTCAAGATCGAGGCCATCGTACGAGGCTATCTCGCCGGTTCTGGATGGAAAGAGTACCAGGAGCATGGAACGGTCTGTGGAATCCCGCTCCCGGAAGGGCTTCAGGAATCCAGCCGGCTGCCCGAGCCGATCTTCACTCCCTCCACCAAGGCTGATCAGGGGCTTCACGACGAAAACATCTCGTTCGAGGTGGCCTGCGACATCGTCGGCGTGGACATCGCGACCCGGGTCCGTGACACGGCGCTGACCATCTACAACGCCTGCGCGGAGCACGCCCTGGAGCGCGGCCTCATCCTCGCGGACACCAAGATGGAGTTCGGCATTCTCCCCAATGGCGAGATGATCCTCATCGACGAACTGCTGACCCCCGACTCCTCCCGCTTCTGGGACGTCGAGACGTACGCACCGGGCGGGCCCCAGCCGGCGTTCGACAAGCAGTACATCCGGGACTGGCTCCTCTCCATCGGCTTCAACAAGCAGCCTCCGGCGCCTGAAGTGCCGCCCGAGGTGGTCGAAAAGACCGTCGAGAAATACCTCGAGGCCATGCGCCGTCTCACGCGCTGACTCTTCAGCGCCCTTCGAGACCCTGTTCAGAGAGCAAAGAGCACTCGCACGTGGGCATTTCACTCCCCCGTGCAGCGTCGCGTGCGCGCTCGGAGCATCCCCTGGAAGGCTATTGAAGCGCACCGCCTCCGCTGACAAGCGAAACCGGATCCACGCCGACGATGGCCAATGAGGCTTCCCAGATTTCATCGGGGGCTCGCTCGAACACGAGCGACAGATCCGACGGACAGGTCAACCAGGCTCCCACCCGAATCTCCTGAGCAAGCTGGCCTGCACCCCATCCGGAATAGCCCCCAAAGATGCGACGACTTCCATGCATGTCCAGCGCGAGACATTCGAGACCTTCGCGATCGGTGGTGAACCAGCTGCCTTCACGGATGGAGTGGGATTCCTTCACGGGCGCCTCCGCACATCCATGCACCATCCAGATGGAGGCCGGCTGCACCGGTCCCCCGATGCGTACATGCCCGTCTGGACCCAGCCATTCGATATCCTGACTCTCACACAGCGTGCTGTTGAGCAGCGCACTCGTTCGATTGATCACGAGACCGACGGTGCCCGACTCGTCATGTTCGAGAACCCAGACCACCGTTCGATGAAAGTTCGGATCCGCAAGATCCGGCATCGCGATCAGAAAAGAGCCTTTGAGATTCATCGACGTCATGCTGCTGCCTCAGGCGCTCGCCTCCACCCGCGCCTGGAACGCTTCTCGCGGAGATCTGAACCGAAACCAGTGTAGATCGAGACACCACCGGGGGTCGAGGCGGGCGATGACATCCGTTCGTTGCCCCCGGAACCCCCGTTCAGAGAGTTCACGCACGCAAGGAGTGCCTGCATCGCCACACCAACGGAACCATCAGGAGCCAGAAGAAGAACGGGAGGCCCGCTCCTGAGCCTGTCGTTCGACACCCACCATCGCTGCTGCCCGTTCCATTCGTGGGTTCTTCCCCGCTCTCAGAGGGCGGTGCATCCGAAGAATTCACTTCCTCGGCGTCACTCTCCGTGACATCCGGCTCTGGCTCCACGACATCGTCTTCGGGGGGATTCTCCAGGGCAATCAGGACCGGGATCCCATTCGACGCCCCTGACCCCACCACGATCACCTCTTGAGGCCCGCCCACCGTGTCTTCACTGACAAGGACCTGCATCAGATCGTCCTCTGCCGAGAGTATTTCCTGCTCGACCTTTCCGATCCGAACGTTCCACACGCTCTCGAGGCCCGACCCAGAGAGCCAGAGTCCGCTTCCCCACTCCACTGGCTCCGGAGAGGCCCCCGCCAGAGTCTGCTTCGGAAGTCCGGAATCCAGGAGCGTGATCGGCGTCTGCACGGAGCCCTTGGAACTCATCAGCCGCAGCGTGGTCTCCCCCGCCGAGAGAGCCTCCGACACCCGCAATCTCACGGACTTCTCTCCCGCGGTCACGAGCGTCGCCTCGACCCCATTGACTGTGGCTGAATGCACGGTCGACAGGTATTTCCCAAAGACCAGAAACTCATGGCCTGGAGAGACGCTCGGGGGATGAATCTCCTCGATGACAGGCATCTCGGGAGGAGGGGCAACGATCTGCACGGGTCCCGAAGGACCGCTCGTGCCCCCATCCGCGATGACCTGCACCATGTGATTCCCAAGAGAGAGGTCCGCCGCCAGCATGACCGTGACCGACGTGTTCTCCGCGGACAGAATCGTCTGCCCGGTCCCCCCGACCGTGACGAGAGTCGGATTCACCAGGTGAGTCCCGGTGAGAGTCAGGAGTCCCCCGGGCACAGCGGGATTGGGGGACAACTTGCTGATCGAAGGTGCCGGAAGAACGACCGATATGGGAGATGTCGCCGTTCCTGAAGGAGTGGTCACCAACACGGCACCAGAACCCAGCGGAGTGTCCTCGGAGACCTGAAACACGATCGCTGCCGGATCGGTGGAGAGGATCTCCTGCTCATGGCCGGCAATGCTCACTCCCGTCGCCTGCTCAAGATGATCGCCTTCCACGACCACCAGACTCCCGAGGAACGCCGCGGTGGGATTCAACCCCGTCACGATCGGTGGGAGCGCCAGAATCAAGACAGTCGAGACATCCGTTCCCCCAGAGGTCAGCAGCGTGAGGCTGTGTTCTCCTCCCTGGAGTTCCTCGGGAATCAAGGCGACCAGTCTCCAGGAGGAGACATCGCTCACGAGCAGCGGATCGCCATCGAGGAGAACGGATGTCGCCCCCGGAACGAACCGACCGCCGAGGATTTCCACGCTTGTTCCCGCGATCGGGGCGGCGGGTACCATGCC
>CAVOCR010000444.1:0-3062 GCA_963694245.1 Myxococcota bacterium | reverse complement strand
CCCGCTTCGGTCACCTGTGTCTCCACTCCCGGGATCGTGGCGCCGACGAGGCCAGGTTCGATTTCATCGGGACGATCCATCGTGACGATCGCCGTCGTCTCGGTGAGTCCGTAGACCTGATAGACCGGGATCGCCAGCATCTCGAACCATCGCTGGGTGTCCTCGCTGAGCGGAGCAGATCCGCAGACGAGGAATCCGAGTCGTTTCCCGATGCGTGTCCGGATCGCGTTGAACACGATGCGCCGGGTGAGGCCGAGGGTGAAGGAGTCCAGAAACCGGGCCTCGCCTCCGAGGCCGCGCTTGAAGGCCGCCTCCCCTGCAGAGTAGAGCGCTGAAGCGAGTCCCCCTTTCTTCTTCACTCCCGCGATGACGCCCCAGCGAATCCGTTCGAGGAGCGCGGGCACATTGAGGGAATAGGCGGGGTCCGCGGTACCGATTTCCTGGACGAGCGCGTTGAGATCCGTGGAGAGCATCAGGGGCGTCGCACGGTGGAGCTGGGTCCAGAGCATGATTCGGGAGCCCGCGAAGCAGAACGGGAGATAGTGGAAGGGATGATCTCCACAGCCAGCGACGCTCATCAGGCGATCCAGATCGTGGACTGTCGTGGGAACCATGAAATCGACGTTGGCGGCTGTGATCATCACGCCTTTCGGCTCTCCGCTCGTTCCCGAGGTGTAGATCAGCGTGATCGTGGCGTCACTCGGAAGGGTCGCTGGCGCCTCTTCGGAGGGCTCCTCGGAGAGCGCCCTCTCGAACGTTGCGATCGGAACGGAGCTCTTCCAGGCGGTTTGAATGCTCTGGCAGAGGGCGTCGTCTTCTGCGAGGAGCGCGCTGGGCGTGCAGTCTTTCAGCATTCCCGCCAGTTCGGTCGGGTTCTGGCGCGCGTAGAGTGGCACGGAGATGGCGCCTTCCAGAAGGATGGCGAGATCGGCCGCCGCCCAGGTGGCGCTGTTGTTGGCCAGAAGCGCCACGCGATCCCCGGGCTGGATTTGAACGCTTTTCAACCATCCACGGATTCGCTGGACACGCTCCAGCAGGTCCTTGGAGGAGACCGGGCGGAGAGTGTCTTCGATCACTTCGATCAATGCGGTCCGTGAACCGCCGTTTCGCAGATTTTCGAGGATGGTGTCGAGGACTATCATGCCGCTCGCTCCAGGGAGTTTCGGAGGCTCGACGGCAGCGGGGGAAGCCAGGCCTCATCGCTGGATCCCGTTGCCGCGATCGGAAGCTCGGGATGGAATCGCTGAACTTCCTCCACGAATACCCGGCCCATGTCCGCCATGCGGGAGAGCTGCGCAGGCACGGCCGCCAGCGTTTCGGCTCGGAGCCGGTCCTCCTCATCGTGCAGGACCTGGAGAACGCCCCGAAGGCGTTCGCGCAGGTTCGGATCCTCCACCGTCAGTCCCAGCTCCGGGTGACGGCGCTCTGCCAGGAGGTTGGGAATGCGCTCATCGATCGTGACACCTGCGGAAGGCACTCCTGCAGGCATGGAGGTCACCATTGCGTGGTAGCGCGAGCTCACCATCATGCGGGCGTGTCGAATGACGCTGACCAGATCAAACATGTCGTGCTCATCGCTGATGAAGAGTGGGACGTCTCCTTTCAGGCGCTCCTGGAGACCGACACACGCGGGTCGATCGAGGGCTTCCATGCCGACGAGAATGGGGAAAGCGTCGTGGTCTTTCTGAAAGTCCGACACCGCTCCGGCGATGGCATCGAGATAGGCGTTGTTCTGGGTGCGTGACTCCTCTGACATGTGGTGGAAGTAGACGCTTTTGTAATGGGCGTCCCGGTGCTGTCCGGTGAGCTGCAGCGCCGCAGCTTTGAACAAGTCGGGTTTGACCGGCCACCAGAAGGGATTGACCGGACAGATCGCGAGGATCCGTTTCTTTCCGTCCCATCCCGCCTTTCGGAGCAGTTCTTCGCCGCGCTCCGGTGGCGCAGGGTCGAAGGTCCACGCAGTGTCCGCTCCCGAGGTGTGGCGGATGCCCATGCCCTCGAGGACGTCCCGGGAGGGCTCGTTTCGACAGATGATCAGGGCTTCCCGTGCATGCCGTGCCACAAAAGTGCGCAATGAGGGCGACATGGCACCGGCCTCTGCGCCGTATCCGATGGCTATTTTCCCCTCGGCGGATGCCATTCCGAGGGATCCCGCCATCATCGTGGAGAGCGCGTCGGCGAATTTTGATTTGAACATGGAGCCTTCGCAGCTGATCACGCCGTGATGCTGGGGGCATTCCGTGTAGAGAAAGCGTGGGAAGACCGAGGGAAGGGTGACTTGTCGAACGCCTGGAAAGTAGCCGGAAGACCGGCTGGGATCGACCGACATGACGGTGATCGCCGTGTTCTCGGCTCCCAGGATGTGCCGGAACTGACGAATCATTTCCGCGACGCGTACATCGGCTCCGGTATTTCGTGTGCCCACGTATCCCGCGAGCAGCAGCTTCAGGGGACTTCCAGGAGTCCATCGCTCGCCATCGAAGGCAAGCGCCCGCCGCATCGCGGTGGCTTCGATGAGACCGTTCATCGTGGTCTGGAGCGCTCGATCAGGGTCCAGGGCCCGGCTGATCTGGTTCCACAATGGATGCATCAGGCCACCTTCCGGCTGGGCGCCTTTCCGGGCCATGGAAGGTGGTCGTACTGGAAATTCCCCGCGTTCGCGAAGTGCAGGAGCGGAAGCGCGTAGTCCGTGAAGGGAGTCGGCGCCTCTCCCATCTCTTCGACGATCCGCGTGTTGTCGAAGACCGTGTTGAACGTGAGGTAGGGCCAGAACACCTTCATGAGCGATGCGCTCGGCGCGACTCCCCAGCGGCGTGGGGTATGCGTGAGCGCGTTGATGGTGTTGCCAAACGCGTTGGCAAGGCGGGGTACGAACATCTGGCGCTGGGTGTGCCCCGCGGATCGGAGGCCTTCGATGATTTCCCGATACGTCAGCGCGGCTCGCCCTGCGCTGAGGTGATAGATGCCATGCGCGGGGGACTTCTTCTGATGGACGTGGACGATCGCGCGACTGACATAGTCCGCAGGGACGATGTCCGCACGCCATTCGGGCTCAAACGGGA
>CAVOCR010000443.1:0-3082 GCA_963694245.1 Myxococcota bacterium | reverse complement strand
ATTTTCATGAATCGGTCAGCGCTGCGAATCTCTGGGAGCTTCCCGTGCTCTTTCTGGTCACGGACAACGATCTGGCCATTTCCGTCCCCTCACGAGAGGGGGAGGCGATTCGGGATCTCCGGAGCTACGCGTCAGCCTTCAACATGCCCTATGCGAGTTCGGAGGAGGGAGACTTCGGATCCATTTACCGAGCGGTGCACCATGCTGCCGGTCAGGTCCGGGAAACGGGGCGTCCGTTTCTGCTTCATTGCCCCGTGACCCGATTCCGTGGGCACTCCTCCAGTGGATTGCAGGACTTTGATCCCGATGCGTTTGATCCGCTCACGGATTTCGCAACGCGCCTGGTCGATGAAGGAGTGCTTTCGCCGTCGGATGCTCTGGTACCTCTGGATCCGTGGCCTGCCAACAAGACGCGATACCTTGCGAACTATCGGGAGAACGCCCTCGCAAAGGGGATGACCCGGGAGCTTCGTCAGGTGCGGGATGAGGTGCTCGCAGAGCCCCAGCCCTCCCCAGAGTCGATATGGGACCATGTACATGCGCCGTATCCGGACGTCCTCGAGCCGGAAAACAGCTGGGATGGCCCTCGCACCGAGGTCACGGTCGCGCAGGCGATTCGCGCGTCGCTGAACCAGACGCTTTCAGAAGGCAATGCGGCGATCTGGGGGCAGGATGTGGGGCATACCCTCGGGGGCGTGTTCGGCTGCACCCGTTATCTTGCGGAGATGTACCCGGGTCGTGTGTTGAACGCGCCCATCAATGAGCCGTTGATCATGGGTGTCGCGACCGGGGCGGCGATGCACGACGATCTGGTGCTTCTCCCCGAAATCCAGTTCGCAGATTATAGTTTGAATGTGCTCCATTGGATGGTTCATCTGGGCCATCTTCATTGGGCGACCCTCGGTCGGGTCAGTCCGAATGTGACCATTCGGACCGCGAGTGATCCCACGTTGACGGGCGCTCTGTATCATTCGATGAGTGTGGAGTCCTTTTACGCGCATGTGCCCTCGATGGTCGTGGTGATGCCTTCCAATGCATTTGATGCGTATGGCTTGCTGCGCACAGCGGCCATGTACGAGGGACCTGTCCTCTTTCTTGAGCCCAAGGACCTGTACCGCGTTCGCAATGATCCCCGCGGCGGCGACCGTGTCTTCAAGGCCGGTCCGCGTCTCCCGGGCGAGCAGATCGTGGAAGGCGAGGACGGGATCCCCGGCATCGACGACTTCGCCATTCCGTTTGGAAAGGCGCGGCGGGTTCGGGCCGGGGGGGATTGCACGGTGGTGTCCCATGGACTCGCCCTGCACAAGGCCATTGCCGCCGCCGAAATCCTGTCGGGAGAGGGCGTGGAAGTGGACCTCTACGATCTCCGGACCCTCGTTCCGTACGACCGGGACGCGATCATCGCCTCGGCGCAGCGCACAGGGCGAGTGGTGTTCGCGACAGAGGATCGACCGAGCATGAGTTACGCGAATCACGTCCTTCACGACGTCCATGCCTCGGTCCCCGAGGCAGTCTGTCGTGTTGTGGGAATGAAAGAGGTGCCTGCGCCGGGGATGGCGCCCGCGCTGTATCACGCCACGGTGTTGACCGTGGCGGAGATCGGGGAGGCCGTCCACGGAGCTCTCGCAGTACGAGGGGCGGAGCCCACGGGGAGTTCGGTCCTCGACAATGAGATGGCGTGGTTGAACCATGCCCCGGGTTGGCGCCGACGCTAACGGGCCTGCACGATCCGGGGGGGCCTCTCGAGAGAGGTCTGCCGGGACTCGGGACGCAGCCGGACGTGGAGATGGTCGTTGTGCCCGCGACTCTTCCGGACTTTCCTGAACTTGCGGATCAGTCTCCAGTCATTGAAATAGATGACCTGGACTTCGCAGGTCTCCAGAAGCACCTCGACGAGATCACGGGTCCATTGGCTGGAATAGCCTGCATGGCGTACGTGGACCTTGTGTTCCCCGTGACGTGTGAAGGGGCGCAGGTCAATGTCCCGCCCCTTTCGATGAGAGCGATGGGGTCGGAACCGTCCCCCCTCCCTTCGACTGATGTCTCCCACGCCGATGCGCGGCCTCTTCGGATGCTCCTGGGACCATCGCCGTCCTATCTGCTCGATGCAGTGGATGGTGGCGGGCTCGCCCCACGCGTCGGTCCCCGGGCGGTCCGAGCCTCGAAAATGATAGAATCCGGGACCCTCGGTGGGCAGGAGTTTAAACCCACTGCGTGGTGGGGCGAGGGCCCGATGGGGGAGTTCCTCGAGGGCAATCATGGGATGTCGGGGTCGGCGGACGGCCCCTTCCATTCCGGGGACATTGTCGGACGCAAGGACCGTGGGATCACTGGCTTGTACGGGGCGATCACACCCCTGCGAGAGCAGGGTGATCATCAGGAGCGCCATCAGAGAGGCGCACGATGGGGACCAGCGGTTCATCGCACCTCGGCTAGCATGCCCGTCCAGGGAATGGCAAGACCGCTCTGGTGTCTCGCAGCAAATTGTGATGGACTGCACGCGAACCAGATTTCAGATGGAGATGCCATGTTGCGAATGCGTGTTGCCTTGTTTGTATCGGCCCTGTGTGTGTTTCTCGCGCCGACAGTCGCCTCCGCACACTGCCAGATCCCGTGTGGAATCTATGACGATGGTGCACGCGTCGACGGACTCCTTGAAGATGCCGCGACGATTCGCAAGGCCATGGTCCAGATCCATGCGCTTGTGAAAGGCGGCGACGCATTGAGCGAAAACCAGCGCACACGATGGGTCCTTGCGAAGGACACCCATGCGGCCCATGTGATTGAGGTGGTGAGCCAGTATTTCCTGACCCAGAAGACGCGCGTTCCCGCCTCCGGTGACGACGCCGCGAAACGGGCTTATCGGGATCGGCTGGAGGCCTGCCATCGCGTCCTTCATTCTGCGATGAAGACCCGCCAGACCGTGGACGAGGCGCATGTCGACACGCTCGTGCGCGGAATCGAGAAGCTTCGAACTCTCTATGTGTCGCCCAGGTGACTCCCCGTCGACCTGTGCGGCGTCGCGTGGGTCAACCCACCGCAGGCCGGGACCCAGAGGGGGCATTGGTTGACGCTTTTCAAG
>CAVOCR010000442.1:0-3082 GCA_963694245.1 Myxococcota bacterium | reverse complement strand
GCATGAAGCGTCCCCAGGTACGCCATCCTCCCAGGAGAATTGGAAGGGCCGCGATGAAGGCGAGAATGTTCACGCCGTCCGGTCGGACGCGGAATCGATCCCCGAGGAAGAGCAGCGCCAGTGCGCAGATCAGCGCAGCGGCTGCGGCTCCCTCGCGACGTCGCACCAGCGTGTACAACGCTCCAAATCCCAGCGTCATCGACAGGGATTGCATCAGGCGAAGGCCCGTGAGCCCCCCAGTCGATACGACCTCATGGGCCAGCCATTCCCAGAGCCATTGAAACTGGATCCAGGCGCTCTCGGGGTGGACCGCCGAGAACAGGTCGGTTTCTGGAATGGCACCCGTGGCTGCGATGACCTCGCCGAGTTGGAGATGCCAGAAGAGATCCACGGCGAAGAGGGGACGCCCTGCGAGAATCGCCACCACCGTCAGGAAGACGACGATGAGAGCGAGTTCGAGGATCGAGACGCGAGGGGCTGGCGGTGGCGAGTCCATGGGTTTGCTCTCCTCGGTCCACTCTAGGAGCCCGGTTCGACTGACGTCAACATCATGGGACCCGGCTGTGTTAGGATCACCGCACCCAGACAATGGACTTGTTTTCGTGCCACGGAGAGCCATGGACGCCTTGCATGCCCTTGTGATTGATGACGACCCCGCCGTGGCGGAGTTGATCGCCCGAATTCTTCTGAAAGAGGAGATCCAGGTGGTCGTCGCGGGTTCTGCGGAGGAGGGGTTGGCGCAGCTTCCCCATTTCGTCTTTGACCTCGCCTTTCTCGATCACAATCTCCCCGGAATGGTGGGGCTCATGCTGGGGGAGTATCTCCGGCGGAACAACCCGGACATGCAGGTGGCCCTGGTCACCGGAGAAGACCCCTCGACCTTGGAGGAACTCACCCGTGCACATGGGATCGTGCTGATTCCGAAGCCCTTTGATTTGAGTGACATCCTGGATCTCGTGAGCCGCTTGCAGAGCGAGCGCCAGCGGGAGGAGAAAGAAAAGGGTGCGGCGATGTTGGGGGAACATGCGGTTCCATTGGCGGAGCATGCCCAGGGCATTCGCGAGGCCTATGCGATGCCGGGGGTGCCCGCTCGTCTGGTGGACCGTGTTCAGCTCGTCGTGAAGGAGCGCATCGCCCGAATTCAGCGGGGGCGATACACCGAGGCGGATCGGGTGGAGGCCGTGGCAGGCCTTCTTGCGGCCGAGGTGCTGGGCGTGGATCTCCAGAAAACCTCGGAGGGTGAGACCCTGCAAATGGTGTATGACCAGGCGATGGTACGGGATGGACGCCGTGGCGAGTTTGGGGGGGGCGCGGAGGACGAGGTCTGATCAGCGGGGATCGTCGCTCTCCTCGGAGGGGGGCGTGACCGGCGTCGCCTGCACTCCGGCATCGCCTTCTTTGGAGGCCTCTTCTTCTGCGACTTCAAGGCTCTGGGGCTCCTCGGAGGAGTCGTCGGCGGGCGTGTCTTCCGGGGCGCTGTCCAGCGCGGGACTCGCCGGTGGATCCGGATTCTGGATTTCATCCCGTCGGTCGGCTCGGACGGTCAAGGAGTCTCGCTGCAGATCCATCACGATGTTCTGTACCCGTCCCAGGTCCTCTGTGGTCAAATCCAGGAATCGGACGCCATGCCGCCAGCGGTCCTCGAATTGTCCCACGGTGGCCGAATTCATCCGCTGGGCGAGCACCAGGCGATTGGCTTCGACCAGTCCCGGCAATTCAAGGCGCAGCGTGAAGTGCTCGGGGAGGGGTTCCGTGGTGAGCAGACAGCATCCGCCCATGGAGACATCCACCATCCGCGCCTCCATGATGAGGCTGGCTGGGCTCTCGGGATCATCACTGCAGTGGATCCGTGTCGCGACTTCCCCGGGGAGAGACGCTCGGAACGATTCTCTGCGGTTGTCATTTTCCGGGTTCAACTGGGGGTGGAAATGACCCTTTCCCGTCCGGTCCATCATGCTCCGCCAGACCGACCAGAATGCGGAGGTCATCGCATCGCCTCGACCCACCACGAGTTCCATGGAGTCCTTGCCATCGTGGAGTGCGAGCTCGCCTCGCGGGCACATCCCGGGTTCCGAGGGGCGGAGTCGATCCACGCGTAGTTGTTGGGTCCGTTCCTCGTGTCCTGGAGCTTCCCGGGGGAGGAAGAGGACGTCGGCCGAGGTCATGAGGATGTGTCCGAACCATGCCCGCTGACGATGTTCAAGCCATGCGGCGGGTGCGAGGAAGAGGACGTCCTCCGGGTCCAGCGGGCCGAGGGTCTCCTCGGCGCGCGCGATCACGTCGATGGCGACGCGGGGATCGTTCAGCTGCGTGCGGAGGTTCTGCGCATCCCTGGAGAGCGTCACACTCGCATCGGTGATCGCCTGAAGCAGAAGCGGTGTCCGACTCTCCACGCTGGGTAGATGGAGGACATGGGTCGCGTCCCGGGTCGAGATCGCCACGTCCACATCGAGGACACCCCGGAGCTCGACATCCACGATGTCATGGGTGGGGATGTCGAATGCCCGATTGATGCCGAGAAGCCGATCGAGCTTGCTTGAGGGAGTGAATGTCAGGGCTTCCCGGCGCACGACGAGTTCTCCCTGACTCAGAAGAAGGCGCTTCAGGACCCCGCATTTCCACGTCGCGAGGATCTCCGGCTCCTCGAGGGTGGGCTCTGGGATGGGAGCGGGGAGAGGGGAGTGGAGGAGGCGTTGATGCAGTTCATCGACACGGGGCCCCGTGAGCGAGATGGTCTGCTCCTCCGAGTTCAATTCGAGGCTCTGCCCGTTGAAGTCGAGAATCATCTCCTGCATCACGCCGTCCTGGAGCGGGATGACCAGGTCTGCATCGTCCCCGAGGATCTTGAGCTGTTCGTGTTCAATGCGGACGGTGGCCCCCTGAACGATGTCGCCCCAGGCCGCCTCCACGTTGATGGAGAAGTCCCGCTCCGGGGCCACGGTTCGGGGCGTATGCTGACGTGTCCACGCTTCGCTTGTGAATCGGACGTGGAGATGCATGGCTCCCTGACCCCGAAAACGATGCTCCAGTCCGGGACTGGTGAACGCGACCGTTTGACGGACCACATTGACCGCGCTCTTGA
>CAVOCR010000441.1:0-3088 GCA_963694245.1 Myxococcota bacterium | reverse complement strand
ACCCCATTGCCAACGGAAACGGCGCCTGCGGACGCTTCTGCTCGGCGGACTTCGAATGCAGCGGCGACATCTGCGCGGCAACCAGCGGCCTCCAGACGCCCGGCATCTGCGCGAAGCCCTGTGCGCCTGGAGTCCCCGGCTATTGTGAAGAGAGCGAGAGCTGTGTGGAGGTCTTCAGCAGCGCGCTCGGCGGAGTCTGCGTCCCCGGAGGACCCTGCAACATCAACGACAACCCATGCACCACTCCCGGAGACCTCTGCGTCACTGTGCTTCTGAACTCCCCGGACGGGTTCTGCCTGCCCGGCTGCTTCGTACAGAATCCGCTCGCCTGCGACGAGGACCCCAACCCCGAGGTGAGCTGCCAGATTCGTCAGGACAACGGATTCACCCTCGACACGGCGTTCAACGACGGAACCTGCGCCGGACACACCGTGGCCTGCGATCCGCTGGCCCAGGCCGGATGCGGAGAATCGGACACCTGCGCCTTCTTCGGCGGCTGGGGATTTGGCGGCTCCATCACGCTTTGCGAGCCTGCGGGCGCAGGCACGGCGGGCGGTGCCTGCGGAGGCACCGGTGAATGCGCCACGGGACTTGTCTGTCACAGCGGCGCATGCACCGCCTATTGCGACCCCGTCGATCCCGCAGCCTGCGGAGGAGGTGGATGCAACGACATCAGCCTTTCGCTGGGCCTCGGCCTCGACACCGTGGGTGTCTGCCCCTAGCGGCGCCCTCCCCTCCTCCCTTCCTCCCTTCCCTCCCGCTCCGCCTTGTCGGTGAGCTTTCCTGCGTGGTAAGTCACACCGGTCTCGCACACCGGAGGGAGTCATGGGAGAAGGAAATCTGCTGGTCGCCCAGGGAGGCGGCCCCACCGCGGTCATCAATCAATCTCTCGTCGGCGTGATTCTGGAAGCCCGCAAGCATCCCTCCATCGATCGGATCTACGGCGCGCTTCATGGCGTCGACGGAATCGTCGGCGAGGACTTCGTGGATCTCACGGACATTCCCGAAGACGAACTGGAGGCGCTGGCGCTCAGTCCAGCCGCGGCGCTGGGTTCGACGCGCTCCAAGCCCGACGCCAACTTCTGCGAGCGGATCTTCGAAGTCTGCCAGAAGCGCAACATCCGGCACTTCCTCTACATCGGCGGGAACGACTCGTCCGACACGCTGCGCATCGTCAACGAGGCGAGCGAGCGGGTGGACTACGATCTCCGCTGCGTGCATGTGCCCAAGACCATCGACAACGACCTCATGGTCAACGACCACACGCCGGGATTCGGCTCCGCGGCCCGCTTCGTCGCGAGCGCCTTCGCCGGCGTGAACCTCGACAACTCGGCGCTCCCGGGCGTGTACATCGCCGTCGTGATGGGACGCCACGCGGGCTTCCTGACGGCAGCTTCAGCGCTCGCCCGCGAGGTCGAGGGCGACGGACCGCATCTCATCTACGTCCCCGAGCGCACCTTCGACACCGAGCAGTTCATCGCCGATGTGAAGGCCGCCTACGAGAAGCATGGCCGCTGCATGGTCGCCGTGAGCGAGGGAATCCACGACGCGAGCGGGACCGCCATGGTCGCGCAGCTCGCCGCCAACGCCGAGTACGACGCCCATGGCAACGTGCAGCTCTCCGGGACCGGGGCGCTCGCGGATCTGCTGGTCAAGGTCGTGAAGGAGAACACGGGGATCTCGCGGGTCCGCGCCGACACCTTCGGCTACCTGCAGCGCTCATTTCTCGGATGTGCGTCGAACGTCGACCAGTGCGAGGCGCGCGGCGTGGGCATCAAGGCCGTCCAGGCCGCGGTGGAGGGCCACGACGGAACCATCACGATCCATCGGCTGAGCAGCGTTCCCTACACGCATGAATTGCGGGTGAGTCCCCTCGAGTCGGTCGCGGGATTGACGCGGGTGATGCCCGATGAGTTCATCGCGCCGACGAACAACGACGTGACGGACGCGTTCCTCACCTACGTCCGCCCGCTGGTGGGCACGGACTTCCCGTCCGCGACCCGCCTGAACGCGCCGAAGGTCGACTGATCAGACATGACCAGACGGGCTGATGCTCGCTTCACGGATGTACAAGGCTGATCGGAGCCCGTCCAGCGCGCGCTCCACTGGCGGCGCACGAGCGGGTGCTCAGGTTTCTTCGCCGGCAGTCTCTTCGGCAGTCTCTTCGACAGTCTCTTCGGCAGTCTCTTCGGCAGTCTCTTCGGCAGTCTCTTCGGCAGTCTCTTCCCCGGTCTCTCCGGTCTCCCCGGTCTCGCCGGTCTCCCCAGTCTCCTCGCCGACTTCTTCACCCGTCTCAATGCTTCCGGGATCCGTGCTGCAGAGGCCGTCTTCACACACCAGGCCTTCATCACAGGTCCCATTCGGATAGCACGCGTCTCCGTCGCCTCCCTGGGCGGTCCCTCCATCGGTTCCACAGCCGATCATCCACACCGCCGCAACCAGAAGTCCAAGCCATTTCATCACGGTTCCTGCTCCTTCATCGCAACACGCATCCGTCTCGCCCTCATTCGACTGGAGCGTTCAATGCGTCGTTGCTGAATGTCTTTTGGGGGTTCAGATCACCGGGATGTCCATCGAGATGCACGCCCCATCCGCTCAGGGCGTATCGGGGTGCAGCGTCCAGGTGAACACGAGGGGGTTCGAGACGGGACAATTCGTGCCGGAATCGGAGCACTCCTGGGTGCTCACGTCCGCTGTGAACTCGACCTCAAGCGGAAGCTCGACTCCCTCCTCGCTCGCGTCTCCGGTGTACGTCGCGGTGAACCCCACGGCATAGGGCTCCTCGACAGAGAGACCGAAGAGCCAGCCCGTGTCGTTTTGAATCGTCACGTCGGGATTCGGGGTCGAGAACACGGGCCCCGGATAGTTCGCGATCATCTCGCTCGTCAGATTATGCATCTGCATCGACACCGCCAGGTCCTCCCCGACTTCCCAGAGCCCGTCCGCGTCCGCATCCACGGCGGAGACGTCGGAGAGGCCCATCGTCGCCTCTCCGGTTTCCTCGCCGGTCTCCTCCGCGCCGGTCTCCTCAGCGCCGGTCTCCTCGGCGCCGGTCTCCTCGGCTCCGGTCTCCTCCGCGCCGGTCTCC
>CAVOCR010000440.1:0-3096 GCA_963694245.1 Myxococcota bacterium | reverse complement strand
GGGCATCGCGCCCACGTCGATCTGGGAGAGGATCTTGCCGAAGCGCTCTCCTGGGCTGAGATCCACGAATACCAGTTCCCCCTCGCACGCAGTCTGCGCGCCATTCGTGTCCGTGAGAAGGCGCGTCCGTGTGAGGACAGCCCAGCTTCCGTCCGGGTGGACTGCCACGTTCGTCAACTCGCTCTCGGAGGAGTCTTCGGGAAAGAGTGCGGTTTCTGCCAGAATCTGAAGAGCGCCGGTGGTGGGGTCCAGGAGCGTGAGCTTCCGTGCCTTCGAGGAGACGAGAAGGGCTCGATGAACGCCCGGGACCCATACGACGACCTCAGCGTTGTCTGCGTTTCCGAGAAGAAGCGTGTCTGTCAGTTCGGCGGTGAAGACGGGTTCCGTGTGGGGAGCGTTCGTGTACTGCGGGGTCTCAGCGCATCCACCGCAGAGCGCGCAGAGGGTGAGCCAGAGGAGCAATGTGCGTGGGTTCAGCTTCGTGTTCATGATTCTCATCTCCCTGGGATTCATCCCGTTAGAAGCGCAGCTCCAGCTGCACCATGAGTTCGTTGTTGCGGAAATTCTCGGACGGAATCCCCAGAGCGGGGACGCCGTTGTCTTCTTGAATGAGGGCGTATTCGACGCGGAGTTTCACGAACTCGCGGTACACGTCCAGGATCCCGGCGAAGGTCCAGATTTCCCAGTCCCACGCCACCGCGTCGATCAGCGCAGGAGAGCGGAGGGCCTGCCCGTTCTCGAGGATCTCGGCGCTCTGTTCGAGCGCTGAGCGCTCCCAGCGAATCAGAGGCTCCAGCGTGTGAAACAAGGTCTCCGGACCCAGCCGAAACGCCAGGGAGGCCTGGGCATTCCAGCCTCTTCGATGGAGAAGCCCCTCCTGGGAAAACACGGCCTCCATCCAGACGCGGATGCCGTGGCGGAGGTATCCGACTCGTCCCCCGGCCCATCGGAAGGCGCGACTTCCGCCGGTTTCCGGGTCGTACCCCGGGAGGTTCCGGTATCGGGAGAAGGCGCTCCTCAGCACATCGACTCCCCCTTCGTTGGAGAGTTCTCCAACAAATCCGAATCCGTCGAGGAAGAATCCGAACGCGCTGACCCGGAGGCGTCCCCCACCCACGGGTCCATTCCCTGAGAAAGTTCGTGCGGGTCCCGAGGCGAGGACGTTGATCGTCCCGGGATGATTCCCGGAGTCCTGCACTCCCTGGAGAGTCAGGGGGCGCATCATCGCGAGCGAGGCCCCGACTTCGATCGTCACGGGTCCCTCAGGAAGGAGTCGTCCCTCCCACGCGAGGTGCATCTCCGGTTCCCTCCAGAAGCTCGTGCTCAAGAGGGGATGACGCTCTGTGCGTCGATCCATCGCGACGATGGGGAGCCCGTATCCGGCTTCCACCCGGTGCTCCAGCCAGTCGGGAGCCTTTGCCGTGAACTGCGCCCAGATGGCGGCCAGTTGCGCGTGTTGGGTCGTGAACTCGAGGAGTGAGTTCACGTGAATGTTCTCGGTGAACCCGAGGCGGAGCGCGAGGTGAAAGGAGTCCATCTCGAGAAAGGGGCTCCGCGTTCCGAGGGTGAGGGTGTCCGTGGGACTGTCATGTCCCGGTCCGCCCGAGCCCTCGATGTCATGATATTCCAGCTCGAACTCCCCTTTGATCGTGAGTGTGAGGTGCTCGGCCTGGAGGATGAAATGAGGCGGAAGCCGGTCATCGGCGAACTCATCCCGGTCCGCATGGGCGTGATTTGCCACAAGGAGCAGGCCGAGCAGGAGCAGCCCGTTTCCGCTCAGGCGGAGGGAGAATCCCACGATGACCTCCAGCGTTCTGGCAGGTCACGTCGCTCCAATGAATGGGGAGAAAGGTGTCTCAGCAGTCGATCCCTACGCCGGCATGATCCGGATCAGGTGGTACGGGTCTTTTCTCAGACCGCTCACGTCCGGCATCGTTGCCGTGCGCCGCGGTCACCCCGTCGACAAGTGAAGGCATCCTGACAGCGCTGGAGACGGGCTTCAACCCCCGAGAGCCTCGAAATCGGTGACATCCTCCTGGAAGCTCGGAGAACGGTTGTCGGAGGGGGGCGGGGTCTGACAGGATGAGGCCCTTCAAACGAGGTGTGCGTGGATCCGGTGCAGGTGGTCATTCTGGTCGGAATGGGGGCTTTTGTGGGGCTCGCGGGCGGATACGCAGGTATCGGCGGCGCGCCTTTTCTGGTGGCTGCGCTCGTGCTCTTCCTGGGATTTGAACAGCACACGGCCCAGGGAACGGTCCTCGCCGTGATGCTGGGTCCGATGTCCCTTGCCGGCGTCCTGGTCATGTGGGACCGCGTACGTCTCCTGCTTCCGGAGATCGTGCTCGGTGTGACGACGTACGCGCTCTTCTCGAATCTGGGTGCTCGCGCTGCGTTTGCGATGGATACGCAGGCGCTGGAGATCGGTTTTGGGGGCCTTCTGATCCTGCTCGGCGGGCGTTATCTCACGCAGAGCCGGCGGGCGACGACGGAAGCGCTGATTCCAGACAAGGTGACGATTGGACAGGGGACATTGGCGTTCAGTCATTGGAATGTCGGTGTGCTCAGCGCGTTGATCGGGGTGGTGGGCGGCTTGTTCGGCATCGGCGCGGGCGTGCTGATGGTTCCGCTCTTCATGGGGCTGTTTGCGCTTCACAAGGATGACGCCCGAGCGCTCTCTCTCGCCATCCTGCTCCCACCCGTCAGCGTCGGGGCCATCGTGGAATATGCGCATCATGACGCCATCGACTGGGAGGTCGCAGGCATCATGTTCATCCTCTACTTCCTGACCAATCACTTCGGCGCGAAATGGGGCAGGGCGCATGAGACGCGTACATTCCTGCACGTGATGGGGGGCATCCTTCTCTTCCTCGGCGCGACGCTGGTGTGGACTGCGACGAGCGGCTCAGCGGCGTGATCGCGTGACGTGGATGGGCGCCGTGGGGTCGGCGTTGATGAGTCGGGCGAGGCTCTCCGCCGCATCTGAATCAGGACCAAGCGCAGGGGCCACGACGCGATCGAGGAGCTCCTGGAGCGGGACCCGCCTCTTCCGTGCGATCTCCTTCAGAAGAGTCGCTCGTGCATCGACGAGCAGGCGCA
>CAVOCR010000439.1:0-3107 GCA_963694245.1 Myxococcota bacterium | reverse complement strand
GCTCCAGAAGAGCGAGTCGAATCCCGCATCGCCCCCGGCCCCGGGCGCCGGGCCGGCTCCATCCTCGCCGTGCTCGATGGTCATGCTCTGCTCATAGACTCCGTCGGAAGACTTGGGTTGTGGAGAGCCGGATTGATCGTAGTCCGGGCAGGTCGCGATCCCTCCGGAACCCCCGTTGACACTGGCTCCACCGCAGGACGTCGCTCCTCCATCTCCACCGGGATTCACGCCAAAACACGGAGTCGCGTAGCCATCGATTGCATCGGAACCGATGGTTCCATCCTGGCCATCGATTCCATCCTGACCGTCATTGCCACGCTCCCCGTCCGATCCATTGCCCGCGTAGATGATGTTCTCGGAGATGTTCACACTCTGGTCACAGTTGAGGAGGTGAATGCCGTAGCTGCTGCTCCCTGTTTCGACGGCTTCCGTTCCAAAAATGGTGAATCCGCTGAGCGTCGCGTCTTCACCCCCTGCGATGTTTTGGGCGTTGACGGCCCCCGGCGCGCTGGTGGAGGAGGCCCCTCCGAAAATCACGGTTTCGTAGATCAACGGACTTCGTTGATGAAAGTCCCCGCTGTAGCCTCCGTGAACCTGGACGCCTGCAATGAGTTGGATGGACCCGATGTACACGCCCGTCGCGGCGTACACGTCGCGTTTGCCTTCCGCGAGGGCCCTGTCGATGGCTGTCTGAAGCGTTCGAACGGGGGAAAGGAGGGTTCCGGGAAGGCTGTCGTCTCCGTATTTTGCGACAAAGACCCCATTGGTCAATTCGCCGTCGATTCCATCGCAATTCGAGTCCATGGCGATGGAATCCGGGAGGTCCACATTGGATTGGAAGACGCATTCGCAGCCATCGTCCGTGATGCCGTTCACGTCGAACATCCCGGGGTCACAGTTCATGGCACATGTGGGAATCGCGAGGGAGGCATCACAGAGGGGTGATGCCTGGGCAAAGGAGAGAAACGAACAGTTGTTTCCGCATTGTCCGCAGTTTTCGAGGGTGGAGTATTGCCCCTCCTCGTTCAAGAAACCCTCATCAATCGCGCCATCACAATTGTTGTCGAGTCCATCACAGGTCTCTTCGGGAACGGTGCATTCCCCCCATTCTCCCGTGTTCAGACAGGACTGGATGCCGTAGCACGTGGTCACGGGGGCGCCAGGAGGCGATGAGGTCTCCGAGCAGCTTTTGACGAGTCCGGGTGTCTCCGGGGAACAGTTGCACGACCCGGTGGAGGGCATGCACTGGGTGGTGCCCCCTTCCATCGTCAGACAGTCGAACCCGTCGGGACAATCGTTGTTGTCGAGACAGGGGGAGAGGCAGTACGACGCGTCGCCGACCTCTGCGCAGAGGGAGCCGTCGAGGAGGCATTGCTCATCGCTCTCGCAGGGCTCGCAGAGCCCGACCGTCGTGGGAATGCATTGATAGTCGTTCAGCTTGGCGTAGCCCGGATCGCAGAACTGGACGACACAGGTCGGAGTCTCCATCGATTCATTGCAGATCGCCGTGGCATTGGGCATTCCGTTGCCGCAGTCGATGTTGCACCCGCCGCAATGTTCAAAGCTCGCGTATTTGCCTTCGTAGAGAAAGTCCTCGTCGACCAGGCCGTCGCAATCGTTGTCCTGGTAGTCGCAGATCTCGTTGAGGGGCTCCTCCGCGCTGCAATCCACCCATCCCAGCTCCGCGTCGCAGGTCTCAAACCCGAGGCAGGTGCCCAGCTCGTTTCCGGCTTCACAGGTGCGCTCGAGTCCCGCCGTATCGCTGCGACAGGAGCAGGATCCATTGGTGGGGATGCAGTAGTCGAATTCCATCCCCATCGAGGTGCATGCATGAGTTCCCGGACATTCGTCGTCGCTGGTGCACGGGGCGATGCAGAACGTGCCATCCACCATCTCCCGACAGAGCCCTCCAGGACATTGAAAGTCCTCCTGACAGGGCGCGCAGTGGTTCAACACCTGCGGCATGCAGAGAAAGATGACGTCTGGGAAGGTGTTCGCGACGGCCTTGCAGGAAAATCCCTCCGGGCACGTGTCGAGACATGTCTGCGTACAGATGAATCCGGTGGGGCCTTCGACACAGAATCCGCTTTCACACTCCGAATTTTCGACACAGGCCTCGCCGAAATCGTCGACCTTGATGCCCCCAATGGATCCCTCGCCTCCGGTGTCGCCCGTTTCGAGGGCGCTGCCGCCTTCTTCGCCCACGGGCGCTCCACTGGCGGCGTCATCGCTGCATCCAGCCAGTGGAAGAATCAGAGTGAGAAGACCGAGAATGACCCATGAGCGTTGCATGATGGTCCTTTTTCAAGCGGGGAATGGTGGTTGGGAAGTTCGCAGCGCGTCCGTGAAGATCCCCCCGACCACTGCTTTTACTGTATTTCAGGGAAGAAAGTCACAACTGCTGTCGACGAGGCAGGGGTCATCCACGATTTCCCCGCCATCTGTTCGCAGAAATTGAACGATCTGATTTCGAAAATACTGGGCGAAATCGAATTCAGCGTCTTCATCGGCCAATGCGATGAATTCGTGGTTGCCGGTGGCGGCATGACGCACAGCGCTCAGTCCCGAGGAGGTCTGGATGGGGGCGAGAGGACCGATGGCATCTTCGTCCTGGAGGAATCCATCGATGTCCCAGGGAGTCTTGGGATTGAACGCGCCCATCGCGATCTGTGCGTCCAGCACCGCGAACGCGTCTTCGTCTTCGAGGCCGTAGAGTCCCGCTGCGCGATCCCATGCGGCCATGGAGGAGAAGGGCACGGTCGTGTCTCCGATCGCGGCGAGGTGGAGGATGTTGCGGGGCTCGATCCCCGGAAGAGGCTCCCGAATCAGATGACGGGCCCATGCGAGGGGATCGGCGCCGTCCATGGCGGTCTGCGCCACGGCGATCACACGGCGGAAGCGAGAGGTGTTGCGCATGCGTGCGAGACCGGAATGCCGGCTCTCCACATGCATTCGGGTCTGCTCCACCCCGTCGCTGTCGCGAAGGATGAGAACGAGGGGGTCCCCTTCATTGGCAGCCACGGTGACGCTGAACCCTCCGTCCTCGTGGATCAGGGAGGTGTGATGGGCGTCCCCGGCATAGAGGGCTCCGCCTTCCTCGAGAAGAC
>CAVOCR010000438.1:0-3107 GCA_963694245.1 Myxococcota bacterium | reverse complement strand
AGTGCACAGGCGAGAGAGACAAGCCCCCCCAGAAGCGAGGTGCCAATGGCCAGGGCGTGATGGTTCCGGAAGACGATGAACGCGACCGCAAACGCCAAAAGAGGCGCCATCGTACAGGCCAGGGCGAGTTGTCCAGCTGGCATCCGACTACCCCTTGAGTTCCGTCAGCTGTTCGACGCGAATCGCTTTCCGCACCCGGTAGACCGAGAGCACGATGGAGAGCGCAATCGCGACCTCCGCAGCGGCGAGACCAATGATGAAGAGCACGAAGATGGGCCCCATCGTCGGGTCCGAAGCGTGGTGGGCGCCGAACGCCATGAAATTGATGCTCGCGGCGTTGAGCATGAGTTCAACGCCGATCAGCACGGCGATCAAATTGCGGCGCGTCAACACCCCGTAGAGCCCAACGGAAAAGAGGAGGAGGCTGAACATCACGAACAGTTCGAGATTCATGCGTCCTCCTCAGGCGGCTTCCGGGCGATCGTCACCGCGCCGACAATCGCCAGCAGCAGGACCACGGAGAGCGTCTCAAACACCAGGTTGAATTGCTGGAGAAGCGCCATGCCCATGTCCGCGATGGGGATGGCCTCGGTCACATCCAGAACCACGGCGTCCAGCCCCTCGTTCTGAATCCCCAGGCCCACCGCAGCGGCCAGAACCCCGACCGGGATCAGCGCTCCAAGCCGCGTCCAGAGGCCCACCCCAGTGGCCGTCTTTGCACCCATCGCGAACGAGAGCATCACGGCAAACACCATCGCCACCGTGATGCCGCCCACGTAAATCAGGACCTGCATCGCCGCGACGAAGGGGCTTCCAAGCGAAAGAAAGAGCCCCGCGACACCGAGCAGAGCGAGACCCAGTCCAAAGATCGCATACAGGATGTTCGACAGGCTGACTGCGAGCATCGCGCCCAACAGAGCCGTTCCCATGGCGAAAAGCACAAACGTGCTCATGCCTCCTCCTTGTCCGTCTCGGCGGAAGCCTCGGGAGCGGCCTCAGCGGCGGCCTCGGGAGCGACCTCAGCGGCAGCTTCGGGAGCAGCTTTGGGAGCAGCTTCAGCGGCAGCCTCGGGAGCTTTGGGAGCAGCTTCAGGAGCAGCTTCAGCGGCAGCCTCGGGAGCAGCTTCAGCTTCAGCGGCGGCCTTCGCGGCTTTCGCCGCGGCCTTCTCCGCCTTCAGACGCTCCTTTTCTGCAGCCTGCACGGCCGCCTCCTCCCGTGCCCGGTTCAGGTAGTCCTCCTCCCCGTCCCGAAATTCATCGAGGAGGTCGAACGTCCACTGATCCCGCTTGTACCCGGCCAGATCAAAGAGCGAACTGTATTCCAGCGTGGCCGTCGGGCAGACATCCAGACAGAGGCCACAGAGGCTGCAAAGCGCGAAATCCATGTCGAATTTCGTCGCCCGCTTGCGCTTGACGCCTTCAGGCTTGTGTCCATCAATCGTGATGCAGAATGAGGGGCATATTTTTTCACACAGCAGACAAGCGATACAGTCGTGCGTCCCCGTCTCGTCGAAGTTCACGAGCTTGATCGCCGAGCGATACGCCTTGGACATTTCGGGCGTATCCCGCGGATATTCCTGGGTGACGGGACGCGTGAACATCGCCGCGAATGTCATGCGCATCCCAGCGAGAAGCGATGCCCAACCCTTCATGAGGCCCAGGATGTAACCCATCGTTAGAGCACCTTCAGCACGGTCGCTGTAATCAGAAGGTTCACGATCGACAAGGGAACCAGCACGGCCCATGCGAAACGCATGAGCTGATCAAATCGAAGTCGCGGAAAGGTCCAACGGAACCACATCATCACGAAGATGAGCGCGTAGACCTTGAGAAAGAACCAGACAAATCCGGGGAGCACCGGGCCACTCCATCCCCCCAGGAAGAGGATGGTCGCCACCGCACAGACGATGACCATGTTCGTGTATTCCGCGAGGAAGAACATCGCGAATCCGCCCCCTGGATACTCGGTGTGAAACCCCGCGATGAGTTCACTCTCTGCCTCAGGGATGTCGAACGGAGCTCGATTCGTCTCCGCTGTGGCCGCGATCAAGTAGATAATCGCCGCCAACGGCTGCACGAGCAGGAAAGGAAATCCGGCCTCCTCCTGCGCCTCGACGATCTCGCGGAGATTCATGGTCCCCGTCATGAGCACGACCGAGAGCGTGGCGAGAATGAGCGGAATCTCGTAGGAGATGTTTTGAGCGACGGCACGCATGGCCCCGAGCAGCGCGTACTTGTTGTTCGATCCCCAGCCTGCCATGAAGATTCCGACGACCCCGAATCCCGCGAAGGTGAACACCAGCAGCAGCCCAATGTTCAGGTCATGAAAGACCCATCCCTCATCCACGGGGATCAGCGACAGGACGGCGACGACGGGAAAGAACACCACGATGGGCGCGCCAATGAAAAATCCCAAATGCACGTTCTTCGGCCGAATGAACTGCTTCCCCATCAACTTCACGACATCCGCGAGGGTCTGCAGAAGTCCTGCGGGGCCGACCTCAGTCGGTCCCAGGCGAAGCTGCATGCGCGCCGAGACCTTGCGCTCCAGCCAGACCAGGAAGAGTGCGTTCACCGTGAGATAGCCCATCAACGCGGCCGTACCAGCTCCAAGCGCCAGCCAGGGATCTCCCACGATCTCGAGGAACGACTTGGGCATCAGCGATCAATCTCCGGCATGACGACATCGATGCTTCCCACGATCGCGATCGTGTCCGCCACGAGGGTGTTCGCGAGCACTGGGGGCATCGAGGACAAATTGGAGAACGAGGGCGTCCGCAGCTTGATTCGAACCGGGGTGTCGCTCCCATCGCTTACGATGTAGGTCCCGAACAACCCTCGGGCCGACTCCACCGCGTGAAAATACTCTCCCGCTGGAGGCTTGAATAAACGTGGGACCTTCTTCGGCATCAAATCGCCTTCCGGGAGGGCGGCAAGGGCCTGCTCGAGGATTCGGAGGCTCTGCTCCATCTCCTCCACGCGGACATGATACCGGGCCATCGAATCCCCTTCAGTCCGCGTGGGGATGTCGAAGTCGAACCGGTCGTAGATGCCGTAGGGCTCCGATCGCCGCACATCATAGGCGACGCCGCAAGCACGGAGCGTCGG
>CAVOCR010000437.1:0-3110 GCA_963694245.1 Myxococcota bacterium | reverse complement strand
AAATCGCAGAGGTCCCAGAGGGGAGCAGGAGTCCCAGTGCAGGTGCCGGGCGCGATTTCGCAGGGGTCTCCCTCGTCCTCGGGCTCGGGTTCCGCCGGAGGGCCCGCGGGCGCGACGGGAATGAAGGGCTCGTCGTCGCCGCTTTCACCGGTCTCGGCGTCTTCTTCTTCGCCCGTGGCATCGTCCGCGAAGGTGATCAGGCTCCCGTTTTCTCCAGAGGACTCGCTTTCTTCGCTTTCCGCGTCGAGTTCCTCACCGGCCTCTGTCGACTCCTCTGGCGCGTCGACATCCTCCTCCGTGCTTCCTGCATCGGCCTCCTCTCCCGTCGCGGAGTCCGCGTCGGAGAGGGTGTGCACGATGTCCGGCGTGCTCTCGGCCGAGATGTCCTCCTCGAGGACATCGGGTTCCAGATCGGAGCACGGAAAGGCTCCTTCGGGGGCGAGCCCCACACAGAGTGCACCGGTCTCGTTGCCGGTTTGTCCGCCGATGTACGAGGGGTCCCAGGCGTTCGCAGTTCCTCCGCTTTGAGGGTCATGCAGTTCGGAGCATCCCGCGCCGCACGCGCCCAGCACCAGGAGGCTGAACAAGGCGATTCGGAATGTGGTCTCGCGGTGGTTCAACCCGGGCTCCTGTGCAGAGGCATCCATTGCGTGGAGAGCATACCGGCTCGTGAGTCCTCCGGCAAACGCGAAAGCATGCGTGGGAGACACTTCGGGCAAGCACTGCAAAACCTCCGTAAAAGGGAAGGGAAGGTCTTGTTCTCACGGGTGGAGGGTTCAATCATCCGGGCCAGTTCCAGGAGCCGTTTGGAAAATCACGACGGGAGGTGACCCATGGGCGAACAATCAGTAGCACTGGAGGAGGCTCGAGAAGAGGAGCAGTTTCTCTGGTTCCGTTCTCTTCCATTCATCGCGATGCACCTCGTGCCGCTTGCAGCGATTTGGACGGGGGTTGAGGCCTTTGACGTGGCTCTCTGCTTCGCGCTCTACGCGATTCGGATGTTCTTCATCACGGGCGGGTTTCATCGCTATTTCTCGCACCGCACCTTCAAGACCAGTCGCTGGATGCAGTTTCTGTTCGCTTTCTGGGGACAGACGTCGGCGCAGAAGGGAACGCTCTGGTGGGCCGCTCATCATCGCCACCATCATCTGCATTCCGATGAAATGGAAGACATTCATTCGCCGCTCAGAGGGTTCTGGTGGAGTCATGTGGGGTGGATTCTCTGTGGTCGGTACGATGAAACGCGCATGTCGCGGATCCGGGATTTTGCGAAGTATCCAGAGCTGGTCTGGTTGAATCGCTTTTGGGTGGTTCCCCCGACCCTGCTTGGGGTTGCCGTCCTCGCGCTCTGGGGATGGAGCGCTTTCCTGATCGGTTTCGTCCTTTCCACGGTGCTGCTCTACCATGGGACCTTCCTCGTGAATTCCTTGGCGCATGTCATTGGAAAAAAGCGTTATCCGACGACGGATGAGAGCCGGAACTCATGGTTGATCGCAGTGATCACGTTGGGAGAGGGGTGGCACAACAATCACCATCATTATCAGAACTCCACACGTCAGGGCTTCATGTGGTGGGAGCTCGATGTGACCTATTACGTGCTCAAGTTGATGTCCTGGGTGGGGCTGGTCTGGGAGCTCCAGGAGCCCCCCGCGCTGGTCGTTTCCGGTGGAACACTGGGGCGTGCAGGGAAGGCGCTCGCGGTCGGGGTGAACCTTGGAGACGGGCCTCCTTCCGTCTGATCCTTTTCTCCCGCGTCGAGTCGGCCTATCCTGTCGGGAGAGGGCAATGTGGAAGATCGATGCATCGAAGTCAGTGAAGAGGGATTGAGCCGGATTGACGGCTGGTCTCCGGGCGCCATGCTTGGGGAGCGCTGGGTCTATCGCCGGGCCTTTGCTCATCATGAAGGCGGGCTTCAACTTTTATTTGAAGAGGCTTCAGGTGGGCGCGGAGTCGCGCACCTCGAGGTTCGGCGGCGCGATGATTCTCGTCCCGCGTGGCGACGCTCCATCCATCTCGATTTCATTGAGCGGATCCCGGAGGGGGATCACCGCATGCAGGATCTGAAGGCTCTGGAACGTTTCCTGGCCCCGATGATCGCCGCGGATGATACCGAGACCGAGGTCCTGTTTCCCTCTCGCCCCAAACGCGTCCGATTCTCTCAGAAAGATCGCGAACCGGAGGCCTTGAAGCCTCCGGAGGGCTGGCGTGCGGAGGGAAGCTCCCCGCATTCCGAGCGCCGGGTGTTTGTTCTCACTCCTGAGATCGACTGCGGAATGACATGCAGCTTCTGTTCGGTTCGATCGGATGTGTCACCGGTCGCGGAGGCACGGCGGGCGGACACGGAGAGAATGCTGAGCGCTCTTGAGCACGCTCGCGAGGAGGGCATGGAGACGATCCGTCTTTCTGGATTTGATCCTCTGGCCCATCCCGACATCCTGGAGCTGGTCACGGCGGCTCGAGACCTGGGATTCACGCGAGCGCTGGTGTATTCGCCTTCGCATCGTCTCGCGGATCCGGCGTTTCAGGAGGCGTTCGTGTCCTCGCTTCCGGAGGACTTCGTATTGCATGTTCCGCTCTATGGCGCGACGGCGGCGGTCCATGATGCCGTGGTGGGGCATCCGGGGAGCCATGCGTCCGTGCTGGAGGCCCTCGCGCTGTTGCGGGAGAAGGGGCTTCTTGAGCGGGTACGATTGCTGACCGTTCTCCTGCCTGAGAATCGATCGGAGCTCGCGGAATTGCGGGAACTCTTTCAGACGTGGGGGTCGCCGGTGGAGGCTCTTTTGCCCTGGCCTGCGACCCGGGATCCGGAGGATCGGTTTTTTGAGGTGGCGATTCGGCAGGAGGAGCTCCTCCCAGATGTCATGGCCAGTGATCCACCGCTGGGGGTGTCGGCGTTTCTCCCGTGTGTGCGGTTTCGGTTGGAGCGGGATACGGGGGCACCGGCGTTGACCCAGGGCGGTTTTCTGGAGAGGACGGATCTTCCAGCAACACTCTTCTCCCGCGGAGACCATCATCGGGAGCATGATGGGCCCTTCAGTCCCGAATACACGACCCCCACCACTGCGTGCCCCCATGTCAGTGGTTGTGCGCTCGCTCACGTGTGCCCGAAG
>CAVOCR010000436.1:0-3119 GCA_963694245.1 Myxococcota bacterium | reverse complement strand
CGGGGTCGCCTTCTTCGGGGTCGCCTTTTTCGGAGCCGCCTTCTTCGGGGTCGCCTTCTTCGGAGCCGTCTTCTTCGGGGCCGCCGTCTTCGGGGCCGCCGTCTTCGGGGCCGCCTTCTTCGGAGCCGCCTTCTTCGGAGCCGCTTTCTTTGGAGCCGCCTTCTTTGGAGCCGCCTTCTTCGAAGAGGAACGGGGGGAAGCGGCCTTTTTCGGAGCGGCTTTTTGAGGAGCGGCCTTTTTCTTCTCGTCTTTCGCCATGGTGCACCTGAAATGCGTGGAGAACACGCAACGGGTCCGTGAAGGAGTTGCTCGCGACCATCCGCCCAAAATCAGGGGAGGTCGGGGACCCGAGAATGAAGTTCGGAATAGCGGGATCTACCGCTCGATGTCAATGAAGAGGTACTCGTCGCGCTCGTAGTAATTGTAGGGTGCCGGGGTCCGCAGGCTGATGGTCACCCGGGCCCCGGTGAATTTTGCGCTCGTGACTGCGCGCCCTTGAACCCGCAGAACATTTCCGGGAAAGGCGGTCGTTTCCAATTCCCGCCGATCATTCCGGAGTGGAAGAGTGGCCCCTGGAATGTCGATGACAATCCGATCCTCGGCGGGTTTGTACACCCGATACGGAATCGCCGCCACGCGATCAAACTGGACAAACACGGAGGACACTTCGGCTCGCTGCTGATAACCGATCCAGTTGATGATCGGCTGAGGAGCCTTCTCTCCCGCACTCTTCGGGCCCGCGTCGAAATGATCCCGAACCGCAGGAATGATCCCGCCATAGGGACGCTTCTTGTACAGGGTTCCCTGGTCATCGACCACTTCCTCCGGCGCATCCGGAGAGGGCTCGACCACCAGCTTGTCCCCCTCGGAAGGCGGATTGGCCCATGCGCCTCCCGCTCCCAGGAGCAAACCAAGAAAAAGGCTGTATTGGACGATGTCGCGTAGCCGCACCATGAATGCACCCCAGGATTCGATTGCATTCCCGAACACGGAATGCTCATGCGACAGGGTATCCGAGCCCCTGGAAGATGGAAAGATTTCGAAGAATGCGCGTCATTCGCTGTAGGGACCGCTGAAGCGATCCAACCCCGTGTTCAAATCACCCGCTTCCGCTGCCGCGGCGCGCTCATCCCGCATCCAGGTGATGATGGAGGAGGTCTCCTCCAACGCTTTCTGGCTCACATCGACCACCGGCCAGATCGGGTTCTCACGAAAGATCTCGCGAGCGTACTTCAACTCTTTGATGATGTGCTCACGCATGCCGTAATCGCTGTCGGGACTCATGTTCAACTGCTTCAAGCGCGCGCGCCGAATCCGAACGAGGGAGGCCACATTGATCGTCAAGGAGAAGACCTTGCGCGGGTCGACCTCAAACAGCTCGCGTGGAAGGGGAATGCCCAGAACGATGGGAACATTCGCCGCCCGCAGCCCCTTCTGCGCAAGATACGTACACACCGGCGTCTTGCTGGTCCGCGAGATGCCCACGATCACGACGTCGGCCTTCCGAAGCCCCTGAGGCATCTGCCCATCATCGTGTTTGACCGTGAACTCGACCGCTTCGATTCGCTTGAAATAAGCCTCATCGAGGCTTTGGAGAGCCCCCGCGCGACCTTCTGGCTTTTCACCCAGAATGCTCCCGATCCTGGCGACAACGCCCCCCAGGGGGTCAATGGACTCGACCGTATGCTGCTCAGCGATCAGGACGACAGCATCCCGGAGCGTTGGATTGACCAGCGTATAGAGCACCAGCAACCCATCGGCCTCCGCCCTCTGAAAGACGGCCGCGAGGTCCGCGACTTCGCGTATACGCGAGTGCTTCACGATCCGCACGTTGGCATTGGCAAACTGAACGAGGGCGGAGCGCACGATCCGCTCAGCAGTCTCCCCCGTGGAGTCGGAGATCACATGAATGATGTTGCGATCCTCTCCGGACATGCGCACCCCGCTCACGAATTCAATGGCTCTTGCGCGCCACGTACTCAATGTAATCGATTTTCGTGATGATGCCGACCACCTTGCCCGCATCTTCCACAATCACCACCTTGTTCTGCAGCAGCAATTGGCCCAGAACCCCCGTGGAATTGCCGGGCTCCACGATCGAGAAGTCCGGGTTCATGCGATCCGAAACCGGCAACTCCATGGCTCCCGGTCCCTCGGTCAATGCCCCGAGAAGATCCCCCTCACCGATCATGCCCACGACGCGACCGTTGGAGAGAACAGGCACCTGGCTGATCCCATGCTCGCGCATCAACCCCACGACATCCCCGACCGAAGCGCCGATCTCCACCGCGTGAACGGGAGTCCGGCGACCGATGAGATCCTCCACCTTGTCGGAACCGAGATCCGGCTCCATGTAGCCGTTCTCCTTCATCCAGTTGTCGTCGAAAATCTTGGAGAGATAACGGGACGCGCTATCCGGAGCGATGACCAGGATGTTGCCCGCATCCGGGTTCTTCTCCGCCCACTTCACCGCCGCAGCGATCGCCGAACCCGCGCTTCCTCCACAATAGATTCCCTCTTCCCGAACAATGCGACGAGTCCAGAGAAAACTCTCCTTGTCCGTCACGCGCTCCACATCGTCCACGACATCGAAGTTCATCGTCGACGGGAGGAAGTCCTCACCGAACCCCTCCACCATGTAGGAATGAGCCGTCGTGATGCGACCGGTTCGAAAGTAGTCGTAATAGATGCTTCCGACCGGGTCGACGCCCACGATCTTCATGGCGGGCTTCTTCTCCTTGAAATACTCCCCCAGCCCGCTGATCGTTCCCCCGGTCCCCATGCAGATGACCATCGCATCCACTTCTCCCCCGGTCTGCTCCCAGATCTCGGGACCCGTCGAGAGCACATGCGCCTTCGGGTTGGACGGATTGTGGTACTGATTCGCGAGCACGGCGTCCGGAGTCTCCTCGACCATGCGGTTCGCCACGCAATAATAGCTCCGCGGATCCTCGGGCTCCACATTGGTTGGCGTCACAAGCACTCGGGATCCAAACGCCCGAAGCGACTGGATTTTCTCACTGCTCATCTTGTCCGGCATGATGAAGATCGTCTTGTAGCCCTTCACCGCAGCGGCCATCGCGAGACCCATGCCGGTGTTTCCGCTCGTCGCCTCGACG
>CAVOCR010000435.1:0-3130 GCA_963694245.1 Myxococcota bacterium | reverse complement strand
TATCAGCGGGTTGCTTGAAGAGGTCGGAGTCGAGGGGATAGGCGTCGCGAACGCGGTCGGCTGGGCGGCTGCATGGTCGAATGACAGGAACCACGTTCTGGAGATGAAGGGGGTGAAGGACAGCTGGATTCGGGATGTGGAGTCCTTCGTGTCACCCGGTGCGCCCGGCTCGGGTGACGGTGCGGGAGCCCACCTTCAGAGCGGGGGCATCCTCGTGCATGCAAGCAATCGCGTGACGGTCCAGAATTCCATCCTCCAGGAGGCGCAGAACCGGGGCTCCGGCGGCAACGGCTATCTCTTTGAGGTGCGAACCAGCAGCGAGGTCCTCTTCGTCGACAACATCGCACGGGCCGGACGTCATAATTTCATTCAAAACTGGGGGTTCGGCCTCACGGGCACGGTGTGGCTGAGGTGCACGAGTTCCGATGGCTTCGCGGCGTCCAGTGAGGGCACGGCCTGGCTCGGACAGATCGGGTATTCGGAATTCCACCACTCCCTCGCGACGGGGAATCTGATCGACTCCTGCATCCTCGATGATGGTTTCAAGGCCGTGAATCGCAATGATTATTCGACCGGGGCAGGTCATACCGCGACCCAGACGGTGTTTTGGAACAACACAGGCGCTGGGAAGCTCGTGAGCCGGCAGTTCAATCGGGGGCATGTGATCGGTTCCTCCGGAGAACTGGAGGTGGATGTCGATGTGAGTGGAGGCTGGGGAAGCCAGGATGGCGACGGAACCGCGCCCGAGGATTTCTCCGAGGGAATCGGCATGGGGGCGACCCTGTACCCTCCCTCGCTGTTCGAAAGTCAGTTGTCGAAGCGACTGGGTCTCTGAGTGGCAGGTGCTTCGAGAACGTCCAGTCCGATCCCGCTACGAACCGATTCAATGGCTTCCCACGGGATGGCCCTCTGATGCAGATGGGGGAACGCCCCGCCGCGGGAGGTCACGTGCTCCCATTTCAATGCGCTGCCAAGTCGCGCGACCTCCAGACTGAGGACGACCAGGTCTGAGCGTTTCGAAAAGTGGAGGGCGATCGTTTCTCGGAGCGCCTGCTCCGGGGAGAGATGGATGAAGCCGTCTTTTCGATCGAGAGTGTTCGGAAGGACCTCCCCCAGAAGAATCGCTTCGCTCCATTGCTCCGCGAGGAGGATTCGGTACACCGCAGGGGCCCTGCTCATGAGCTGCAGGAGAGCGTGGAGCACCCGGGCTTGTCACGGGCCCATTCGGGCCGCTTCTCCGCCAGGTCATCGCATCCACTCTGGTCCTCGTAGGGCCGCTGGAGAACCTTCTGGAGCCGGTGGATGGGCGCCGCGTCCCCGTTCTCCTCCCATGCCTCAATGGCCATTTGCGCGAGGTAGTTCCGGAGCACATAGCGGGGATTGGCCGCGTTCATCTGCTCGCGCCGTTCCTCCGCCTCCCGACCGTCGGAAGCGGCTCGGACGATCCAGCGGTGAATCCATGCGGACACGCCCTCGCGGTGGGCATCGCTCCTCGTGTCCGGGGCGTAGAAGGCCTCCTCGACTGGGGCGAGAAGCGAGTTCTCTGGGGCGGTTGGGTCCAAGGGGACATCGGCCAGATTCCGGAAGAAGAGGGTCATGTCCGTTTCGTGGGCCATGAGCAGATTCTGGAGGTCCTCAAAGAGCGCGGCGTCTCCTGTCGGGGGGGAGTCCCCCTCTGACCCTCTGCCGGTGAATGAACGCAATCCCAGCTTGTTCGCGACCATCTTTCGCTGCTCTTCTTCGAGCACCACGGCATAACGCGCAAGCGCGTCTTCCAGCGGTTTTGCCTCCCCCACGATCGGGTGAAGGGCATTGGCCAGTTGCAGAAGATTCCAGAAGGCCATTTTGGGCTGGTGACCATAGCGATACCGACCGCCGTGTGCATCCGTGGTGTTGGGGGTCCAGTTGGGGTCGTAGTTGTCGAGCCATCCATAGGGCCCGTAATCAATGGTCTGTCCAAGGATGGACATGTTGTCGGTGTTCATGACCCCATGGACGAAGCCCACACGCATCCAATGAACGATCATCACGGCGGTCCGTTCACACACGTCGGTGAACCAGAGAGCAGTCGCAGCCTCTCCCGATTCCACGAGGTGGGGGTGGTGAATCGCCACCGTGTAGTCGACGAGCGAACGGAGGAGTTCGTGGTCCTGGCGCGCGGCGAGGATCTGGTAGTTTCCAAAACGAAGGAATGTGGGGGCCATGCGGCAGACGATGGCGCCGGGTTCCGCACGGGCATGCCCGTCGTAGAACATGTCCCGGACCACCTCATCCCCCGTCGAGACCAGACTCAATGCACGGGTCGTGGGCACACCGAGATGGTGCATGGCTTCGCTGCACAGGAACTCTCGAATCGATGAACGCATGACGGCTCGCCCGTCCCCGCGTCGGGAATAGGGAGTGGGGCCTGCGCCTTTCAGCTGGAGCTCCCAGCGATCGCCCGACGGGGTCACGGCCTCGCCAAGGCTGATCGCGCGACCATCGCCGAGTTGACCTGCCCAGTTGCCGAACTGGTGTCCTCCGTAGCACGCCGCCCAGGGGTCCATGCCCTGGGCGAGGCTGTTTCCTCCCATGACTTCGGCGAACTGGGGGGCCAGGCAGGCCTCCCTGGAAATCCCCAGGAGACCCGCCATGTCTTCTGAATACGCGACGAGGGAGGGATTCTTCACGGGTGTGGGTTGCACGCGGGAGTGGCAGGCGCCGTGGACCTGACGGCGTGCGTTCGTGTTTTCGGGGTCTGTCGGGAGTTCCCGAAGAAAGGAGTTGTCGAAGTGCAGGATGTCCAGGCTCATGGGGAGCCTTCTCCGGAGCTCACGGGCTCGTCTGCAGTTCCGGTGAGGGAATGCCAGGTCACAGCGAAGAGAAGAATGGCGGGCACGAGCGACTTGATATTGAGGATGAGAGCGCACCATCCCAATCCAAGGAGGATCGCCACCGCAATGGGTTTGCGGAAACGCGGAATGACGAAGAGACATGCGCTGAGCTGGGAAAGCACGACAAGGCCTCCTCCCATCGCGCACAGCACGGGATGGGCTGCGATCATCTCCTGAAGCGGGGCCATGACCGGGAGGGCCTGTTCGTCGACTCGTTCCAGGATCACGTTTTGCTGGTGGAGCGGATCCATCCAGCC
>CAVOCR010000434.1:0-3141 GCA_963694245.1 Myxococcota bacterium | reverse complement strand
TCTCCTTCTGGGAATGTCGACAACGCCCGCGAATGCCATCAATCGCGACCAGATGATTTCGATCGCCGAGACCTACGCCAATCACACGTGGACCTCCACATGGAGCAACTACACCGCGTCGTGTTCAGGCGCGTACACGTCCAACTTTCTGGATATCTACGGGGTCGGAAACCACACGGGAATGGCCTACGACTGGGGCGGATTCGACACGATCTCCGGCTTCGACAGCAAGATTGACCAGGGCCATGGCGCGGGATCGCATTCGAACGATGGCGTCCTCTCCTGCACCACGGGTGTCGATTGCTCGGGCTTCGTTTCCCGGTGCTGGGACCTGCCTTCGAAGAAGGGCACCTCCACCATCAGCAGCGTCAGCCATCAGATATCCCCCAACGAAGTCCTGAAGGGAGACGCCTACAACAAGGCAAACGCCCATATCCGTCTCTGGCACTACCAGGCCGCGGACGGACAACCGGTGATCTACGAATCGGCAGGAGGCTCCAAGCGGAAGGCGTGGCACAACACGGGGATCACCTGGTCGAGCTTCGCGGGATACGTCCCCATTCGCTACGACGGCGTGACCGAGGGGAACGGCCCTGTCCCTGGAGCCCTGACGAACCCGTTCGTTGTCGACACGTATCCCCATCATCACGACTACACGACGAACGTGGCCGGCCCCAGCAACTTTGATGTCTACAGCTGCGCCCCCACCACAGGAGAATACGGTCCGGAGATCGTCTACAAGCTCCTGCTCCCTGGAGAGGGACTGCTGACGGCATCGGTCACGGACGGCGCAGGAGTCGACATCGACCTCCACATCCTGACGCACAAGGATCCGGACACCTGTCTCGCTCGCGACGACAAGGTGGTCGGTCCCCTCGCGCTGCAAAGCAAGAAGGTCTGGCTCATCGCCGACACCTGGTCGAACAGCAGCGGAACCACGTACCCGGGAGCCTACTCCCTGGACATCAGCTTCCAGGTCACGGCTCCTTTCGAAGCCCCCGATCCCGGCCCCCAATGTGGAGACGGCGCCTGCAACGGAGACGAGGCCTGTTCGACTTGCGCCACGGACTGCGGCGAGTGCTCCACGAGCTGCCTCAACCGATGCGAAGAACTCGCCGAGTTCGGCGAACTCTGCTACTGCGACCCATCCTGTGAACAAGCGGGGGACTGCTGCAGCGACTATCCGGAACTCTGCGGGGAACCTGAAGAAGTCATGGAGCCGCCTCCTGTCGTCGAGTCGCCGGAAGAAGCCCCCGAGCCCGCGACGCTTCCCGTGCTCTCCACGGCGGTACCGGTCCAATGGAGCGACCTGTCTTCTCGCTCGACTCCCGGGCCCCGAAGCGCTGGAGGCAGCTGGAATCCCGACGACAGCAAACCCATGGATTTCTCCGCGGAGGAGTCCGGATGCCAAACACATTCCGCGCCCCCCGGGTTCCTCCTCCTCAGCTTGTTTTTGATGGGAATTTTGAGAGCCGGACGCCAACGGCGTGCGACCCCCTGAAACAGCCTCTATTGCGCAGCCCAGAAAGGCGGTTCGCCCTCCGGGGGCGTGATGCCCTCGGAACCGTCGACCTCGACCCAGATCGGATTCGTCAACGCATAGGGGAAGATTGGGTGAACCGACGGAGGCGCGGCTCCGCCGCCCCCCACGCCGATGGGGAGAAGCGCGAGAAGACCATCCAGGGTCTCCACGAACCCAAATCGTGCGAGAGGAAGGGAGCTGTAGACTGGCGCGAGGTCCTTGCCTCGAGTCCCGAGAGCCGAGACAGCGTACCAGGAATCCACCTCCGGTGAATCGCTCCAACTGACCTTCAGATTGTCGATGCCGGTATTGGGAAACGGAATGCAGTCCTCCCCCTCTTCCGCCAGATCACACCCCTGAAAGACCCGAACAATCCGCCCATTGCGATAGACTTCGACCCGATCCACGTCAAACCAGAGCGGCGATTGCACATGGACGGAGAGCGACACGTCGCCTCCTGTCCCCACTTCCACCGTCTCTCCGACGGGCGCACCTTGAATCTCAAAGCGAACAAAGGGCCCCGTGGACGTCACGACCGCCCCTCTCTTCACGTTCCTGTTCAGTTCGGCCGGGTCGATGTGAATCGGCTGCTCGGCAGAGCTGCGGACGAAGTTCCGCGGAATGCCCGCTTCGATATGATAGAGGCCATGGGAGTCCGAATTCGCGACAGCCGTTTTCACAACGCCGCGATTCAACATCCGCATCCAGTCATCCACGACCCCGCGGAAGCCGTCACACGGCGTCTCATCGGAGGCGCTGGAGGCCGCGCACGTCTCAGGAGACGAGGCGAGACAGCTGCAATCCACTCCACTCGTCGCGTCGATGAACGCGGTCTGCTCCTCGGGAGTCCGCTCCAAAGCCCTCCCCACGATCGTGCGTCCGAGACGGACATGGGCCTCGGAATATCCATGAAATGAGAGTGCACCCGATTGAAAGTCTGCGATGAGCTCATCCAGCCCCACATTGTAATCCCGAACCTCTGCAACCGTCAGCCGACGCATCAAATCCAGACTCTTCCCATTGAGGATCTCGAATCCATCCATCGCCCCGCTGAAGTTGAGGGGTGAGAACACGGGATCCGCGACCTGCATGATGAAATTGGGACTGATGCCCAGATCGAAGGAGTTCAACCCATAGTAATCGAAATAATCGTAGACGTGCGCCATCAGGATGACAGCATCCCCTCCGCATGCATCGGTTTCGGCGGATGTCTCTTCACCCGCATTGTCCGACCCCTCCTCTGCGGGAGGCAACGCCCCAGCACATCGCATGTCACGCATGATCTCCGCGGACGTCTTGCCATACCAGTCAAAGGCGACGGCCTCGGGCATGTTGTTGGGCGCAGTCTCGTCGTAGACCATCGGGAAACCCAATGTATGCGTCAGCATCAGGGGAGACGACTCGACCCCCACCTGCGTGTTGATCAGGGGCTCCAGCCCATGGGATCGGATCACGGGCCCGTAATCGGTCAATACGTCGTGGTCGGAACTCGAAAGAAACTCGACCCCCTCCCCCACATAGCTCATCACCCGATCATCCAGCGACACTCCCGAGTCCGGACTGTTTCCACCATGCACATGGAAATCTGCCGAGACGAATCCTGTCGTGTCCACCACGCG
>CAVOCR010000433.1:0-3148 GCA_963694245.1 Myxococcota bacterium | reverse complement strand
CGGGAACTCTAGAGCGAATCACGCTCCCTCTCAAAAATTGATGGATTCTCCAAAAGCAGCACCCACCGCCTCGTGAATTCCCTCACTCAACGTCGGATGCGCGTGCACGGTATGAAGAATGTCCTTCTCCGTCGCTTCCAGAGTGCGCGCGAGGAGCAGCTCATGAATCATCTCGGTCGCCCCATGTCCCACGAGGTGCGCGCCCAGAAGCTCACCATGCTTCTTGTCAAAGAGCACCTTCACGAAGCCGGTCGTCTCATGGGCCGCGACCGCTTTCCCGCTCGCCTTGAACGGAAATTTCCCGACCCGGTATTCCACTCCCGCCCCTTTCAATGCCCTCTCCGTCTGACCGACGCTCGCGATCTCCGGCTGACAATAAGTGCATCCCGGAATGTTCTCATACGGGACATCCGGACGCTCATGACCTGCAATGCGTTCCACGCAGCAGATCCCCTCGGCGCTCGCGACATGAGCGAGCCAGGGAGCCCCGATGACATCTCCAATGGCGTAGACCCCCTCGGCGCTCGTCTGGTAGCTGGAGTCGACCACGATGTGGCCCTTGTCCACCTTCACACCGACCTCTTCGAGGCCGAGATCCTCCACATTGCCCTGAACGCCGACGGCGACGAGGACCCGATCCACCTGGAGAGTCTCCTCCTTGCCCCGAGGCAGCCCCACCTGGACGCTGACTCCCTCCTTCCCGACGTCGATGGACTGAACGGATGAATCCGTCAGGACCCGAATACCGCTCTTCTTGAACGCGCGCGTCAGCTCTTTTGAAGAGTCCTCGTCCTCCACTGGGACAAGACGGGACTGCATCTCAATGATCGTCACATCGACGCCAAACGCGTTGTAGAAATAGGCAAACTCCACCCCAATCGCTCCCGCCCCGATGATCACCATCGATTTGGGAAGCTCCTCGGGAATCATCGCCTGCTTGTAATGAATCACGCGCTCGCCGTCATACGGCGCGAAGGGAAGCTCCCGAGCGCGGGCGCCCGTGGCCATGATGATGTGCTTTGCGGAAAGCGTCGAAGTTCCCTCCGGACCCTCCACCTGAACCTGGCCCCCACCAAGAAGCGTTCCGCGACCCGGAATCCAGGTCACGTTGTTCTTCTTGAAGAGCATGGCGATGCCCTTCGAAAACCGGTCCGCGATCCCGCGACTTCGAGCGATGATCTTCGAAAGATCAAACGAGAGGTTGTCGAAGACGAATCCGAGCTCATCGCCGTGGTCTTTCATTGTCCGGTAGAGTTCTGCGTTCCGCAGCAATGCCTTCGTGGGAATGCATCCCCAGTTCAGGCAGATGCCTCCGAGATGATTGGCCTCGACGCAGGCCACTTTCAAACCCAGCTGACCCGCGCGAATTGCCGCGACATATCCACCCGGGCCACCACCGACCACCAGCACATCCAGTGTTTCGTTGCTCACAGGGAACTCCAATGAATGAGAATCAGAGACGAGTCAACCGACTCAGCCTGCCATCATCAAATGATAGGGACGCTCCAGAACCTTCTTGAATGCCGCCAGCCATTGCGCGCCAAGTGCTCCATCCACGACGCGGTGGTCGCAGGAGAGTGTCACGTTCATGCGCGTGCCCGGGACCACGTTCCCATGGGCATCGACGACCGGAACCGTCTGCACCGCACCCACCGCCAGAATCACGGAAGCGGGAGGATTGATGATCGCCGTGAAGGACTCGATACCAAACATCCCGAGATTGCTCACGGTGATCGTGTTGCCCTGATAGGCCTCCGCCGTCAGCTTTCGCTGTCGTGCCTTGCCTGCGAGATCCCGAATTTCCAGCGCAATGGCCTCAATCCCCTTTCGATCCGCGTCGCGAATGACCGGAGTGACGAGGCCGTCCTCCAGCGCCACTGCGACACCGACGTGCACGCCATTATGACGGCGAATCTGAGGCGCAGAGCCCTCTTCGATCCAGGAGGCGTTCACCGCCGGGACCCGAGTCGAGGCGCACGCGACCGCCTTCAGCACGAGGTCGTTGACCGAGACTTTCACCGCGCTCTGCTCTTCGTTGAGATCCGCACGAAGCTCCATGGCACGACTCATGTCCACGGAGAGTTGCAGATAGAAATGAGGCGCGCCGTTCTTGCTCTCCAGCAAACGCTCTGCGATCACCTGGCGCATCTGACTGGTGCCCTCGTCCACATGCGCAGGCCCCGTACGCGGTCCCACGGGACCACGTGCCATTCCGCCACCGGTCGCTGTCGCAGACTCCACATCCCGCTTGATGATCCGCCCGCCGGGTCCCGTCCCCTGAATTCGGGAGAGATCCAGACCTTTTTCAGAGGCGATTTTCGCAGCAACGGGTGAACAGCGTATCCGTCCACTGGATCCCACCACCGGCGTATGCGCAGGGACCGGAGCCGCCGGAGCCGGACTCGGAGCCGCGACCTCCACCGGCGCAGGAGCTTCCACCACGGGCGGGGCTTCCACGGGCTCGTCTTCACCGGAATCAGCCGCCGCAATACGGGTGCGAATGACCTCGACCTGAGCGAGCGCCTCGGCCAGATCCTCGCCATCTTCCTCTGCGATGATGGCAATGGGCGACCCGATGGGAACGCCCTCCTTTTCGGTCACGAGGAGCTTCACGAGAACGCCGTCCTCCTCGGACTCGTACTCCATGACGGCCTTGTCGGTCTCAATCTCAGCCAGGAGCTGACCGGTCTCGACCGCATCGCCTTCTTTCTTCAACCATTGGACAATCGACCCGACTTTCATCGTGTCGGAGAGTCGCGGCATCTCGACCACAATCGCCATGAGGAATCCTTTTCAGACTGGGTTCAGTCCATGTAGCAGACGCGCCGGACAGCCTTCACGACCTTTTCCGGCGACGGTACGACCTCATTCTCCAAATTCTCAGCATAGGGCATGGGCACATCAATGCTGGTGACCCGCTCGACAGGGGCATCCAGCCAATCAAAGGCCGCGGACTGAACGCGCGTCGCGATCTCCGCAGCCACCCCGCAATAGGTCCAGCCTTCTTGCAGGACCACGATCCGATTGGTCTTCTGAACGCTGCGGATGATCATCTCCTCGTCCAGGGGACGGAGCGTGCGGGGGTCGATGACCTCGGCCTCCACCCCCATCTCCGCCAGGATGTCGGCAGCATCGAGAGCCACCTTTA
>CAVOCR010000432.1:0-3150 GCA_963694245.1 Myxococcota bacterium | reverse complement strand
GCCCTGGATTCAGGGTCCCTTCCTGCTGACGATGGCAGACCACGTGCTCACCGATGGAATGGTCCACACGATGGCCCGAAACGCTCCCGTCCCGGGGGGCGCGATTCTCGCGGTGGACCCCAATCTCGCAGACGTGTTCGACATGGACGATGCCACGAAGGTCCTCGCTGACGAGGACGGCAACCTCGAGCAGATCGGGAAGGAAATCCCGCATTACAACTGCATCGATACCGGGCTCTTCACCTGTACCAACGGGCTCTTTGACGCCCTGCAAGCGTATCTCGACATTCATGGGGACACCTCCTTGTCCAACGGCATCCAGGAACTCTCGGAGTCCAACCGGATGCATCTGCACACGATCGCTCCCGGAGAGTGGTGGCAGGACGTCGACACCCCCGAGGCCGCCGAAGAGGCCGAACGCCGAATCCAGGCACAACTCCAGCTGCCCACCGCTGCAGCTTCCGCCCGCTAACCCTCGTTTCCACTCTGGAGAATCGCATGCGATCTGTTTTTTCCCGATCCCCCCTCTTCCTGCTCATGCTGTCCGTCCTCCTGAACCTCACCGCCTGCGGTGAGGAAGGCGACACTGGGAGCGAATCCACCGGCGAAGAAACCGGCGAAGAAACCGGCCAAGAAACCGGCCAAGAAACCGACGAGGAAACCGGCGAAGAGACTGGAAACGAAACCAGCGAAGAGACCGGAAACGAGACTGGAAACGAAACCAGCGGAGAGACCGGAAACGAGACCAGCGGAGAAACCGGAAGCGAGACCGGCGAGGAACCCCGAACCGTCTGCGGTGCGGAAGAAGGCGGAATGCCCATCCCCGAAGGAAGCGCATGTGCCGTGAGCGTGGGCTCGGATCTCCTGGTCCTCCGGGGTCAGATCGTCGCTCCCACCGAAACCATCGAAGGGGGAGAGGTCGTCATCAGCGGAGACGAGATCGTCTGCGTGGGATGTGAATGTGCCTCTGTGGAGGGATATGCGGAAGCCACGCGCCTCGAATGTGGCAATGCGACCATCGCTCCCGGGCTCATCAACGCCCACGACCACATCACCTTCACCCAGTATCCCCCGGTCCCCCATGGCGACGAGCGCTACGACCACCGTCACGAATGGCGCAAGGGAAAGAACGGCAAGACAAAGCTCCAGGTCTCCCAGAATTTCTTCAACCAGGGAGAGACCTGGGGAGAAATCCGGATGGTCCTCTCAGGGACGACCTCCCTCGTCGGAAGCGGAGGAGAAGAGGGCTTCGTCCGCAACCTGGACAAGTCAGCGCTCCTCGAAGGGTTGAACAAACCTGCGGTTGAATTCGACACGTTTCCGCTCGGAGACTCCGGCGGGGCGATGGTGAACTCTGGGTGCGACAGCTACAACATCGATCAGGGGTTCAACATCGACGCTGAGCTCGCGTACTGTCCCCATGTGGCCGAGGGCGTGAATCAGGCAGCCTACAACGAGTTCATCTGCCTCTCTGGAGTGGGCTCAGGTTCCGCGAATTTCGTCACGGAGAACAGCGCTTTCATCCACACGATCGCTGTGACAGCCATCGAAATCTCATTGATGGCCACTGCTGGGACCGGTCTCGTGTGGTCCCCGCGTTCCAACATCAGCCTGTATGGAAACACCGCGGCCGTGACGCTCTTCGACAGCCTGGGTGTGTCGATTGCGCTGGGAACGGACTGGACGGCCAGCGGATCGATGAACACGCTCCGCGAATTGCAATGTGCGGACGAATTCAATCAGGACCATCTCGGGAGTCATTTCTCGGATCGGGACCTCGTGAACATGGTCACGCTGGGAGCCGCTGACGTCCTCAACGTCTCGGACCGTATCGGCGCCCTGAAATCAGGCCACCTGGCGGACATTGCCATCTTCCATGACGGCGGCGACAACGCCCTTCGCTCCCTCATCGACGCGGGACCCGCGGATATCGGCCTCGTCCTTCGAGGCGGTCTCGCGCTCTACGGGGACGCCTCCATCGTGGACAACCTCCCGGGGATCCAGCCGGGACAATGCGAAGCCATGGACGTATGTGGACGTGCGCGCAGCATTTGTGTGAAGCGCGAGACGGAAGAAGGCTTGATGATGGCCGACCTCGAGGCCGGCATCAGCGGAGGCGACTTCACGACCTACCCGCTCTTCTTCTGCGACACCCCCGAAGAAGAGCCGACCTGCCTCCCATCGCGACCCGGCGAATACAGCGGCTTGAGCGACGTGGAGGACATCGACGGAGACGGCGTGACCAACGGGGAGGACACCTGCCCCGAGATCTTCAATCCCGCCCGTCCCATGGACATCGCCGGACAACCCGACACGGATCAGGATGGTCTCGGGGACGCCTGCGATCCCTGTCCATTCGACGCCGACACGAACATCTGCACGTCGATTGACCCCGAGGATCTGGACGGCGATGGAATCAAGAATCTCAATGACCTCTGTCCCAGCATCGCCAACCCAGATCAGGAAGACGCGGACGAGGATGGGAAGGGAGACCCGTGTGACCCCTGCCCGGACTTCGCCAACGCCGAAGGCGGATGCCCGGCCAGCATCTACGCCATCAAACAAGGAGAGGTCGCGCTCGAATCGATCGTCGTGATCCAGGATGTCGTGGTCACTGCGGCCAATGCCAAGGGCTTCCACGTGCAGGTTCCCACAGACGCCGCGGACTACGCGGGAACTGATTACAGTGGACTGTGGATCTATCAACCGGATCACACCAGCCAGGAGGGCGATCGAGTCGACATCGACGGACGATTGACGCTTTTCTACGGCACTCTCGAACTGGTCAACTCGCAGATCACGACCGTCGACACCTTGAGCGCGCTCCCGGAACCCGTCCTCGTCACATCGGCGGATGTCGCCACCGGAGGGCCCCAGTCAGAAACGCTGGAGAGCGTTTTGATTCGAGTGCAGGACGTCATCGTGACCGACACGGCGCCCGATCCTGGAACTCAGAGCGGCCCCACGAATGAATTCGAAGTGGACAGCGCCCTGCTGGTGGATGATGAGTTTCATCTCATCGCGCCTTTCCCCGAGACTGGAGAATCCTTCCAGCATCTGACAGGAATCCTGCGATACGACTGGTCCAACACCAAGATCGCGCCACGGAGCCCGAACGACGTCGGCCCCGGAGACCCCATTCTCATTGGA